>CADBNZ010000058.1 GCA_902796155.1 uncultured Pseudomonadota bacterium | reverse complement strand
ATATGTATTAGGCTCTAAATACGCCACCTACATATCCCTTCTTCTTGACTTTCGTTCGTATTCACTTATCAATGATCGTTAGTGTTGCTATTTATAATCTCTCAGATTTTAAACGTCAATAGACAAATTAAAATTTTTTCGAAAAAAAATTAAGGAATAGTTAACAACCTCATTTTTTTAGATATTTTTACGTCATTACGTCGCCTTTTTTCTGAGAAATAATGAATTGAGGTGGATTTATAACCATTTTTTCCTACTTTTCGCCGATATTTTTGAGGATATATTCGAGGAAATACTCTTAATACAAATAATGAACCGAAAATTTCAGAACTTAGCGATCTTTCTCGTTTTTTTGTGCAATTACTACCACATATTTTGGCGATTGAAGTTATAAATGAGGAGTATGAAGCTGCAAAATGATAGATATGGATTCTTCAGTCGCTTCGCTCCCTCAGAATGACACAGGCGTTAGCAATTTGCTAAGATTCTTCGCTAAGTTCAGAATGATGGGGAGAGAGGGTAGAAGTATCATGTCATTCTGAACATCCTAAGGAAAGAACAATCCAGAAGAAAAACCGCTTTACGTCATTCTGAGCGAAGCGAAGAATCCAGAGTTGTTGTGAAGTTGTTTTGTCTTTTTTGCTACTTAATAGCCACCCAACAACTTCCTAAAAAATCCGTATATGCTATAAAAAATCTAGACTTTTTTGATAAAGCTTCTTTCTACTCATTCTCAACAATTCCTGTTGACAGCATATTTTGGATATCGTCCAAACTTCCTTTAAGTTTCTTTTGTCCAGATTCCGAGAGTGCCGACTCGCAGCCTTCTCCGACCTCTTTTTCCTTGCGAAGTTGTTCAACGACTTGTCGCAATTTCTTAGCAAAATTCACAAGTTGCGTTGTCTCTACCATATCTGAAAAACTTATTCTGAGTGTACATCCGGGAAGTTTTCCTTGCGGATCAATGGCTTCAATTACATTAGATTTGCCTTGTCCAAGGCATGAACATCCCGCCGAAAATGAAAAATCCCGCATTCTATCCAATACATCCTTTAGCAATACCCTGGCGATTGAAACAGAAACGATATGCGATGGTTCAGATGAATTGATAAAAACGCCGTCCATCTTTTTCAATTCATTCACAAGGGCTGCATAATTTTTGCATATGCGTCTCTTATCAAAGGTAAATTTTTCAACAGCCTTTCCAAACGCACATATTAGCGCAGTAGATTTTGTCCCTGGAAATAATTCATCTCCTGAACCAAACATAATCGGCTGAAGACGTTCAACATCACGCACATATAAAGCAGCAATTCCTTTTGGCGCTCCGATTTTATATCCGGAAATCGTAAGTAAATCGATTCCCATTTCATTTACATCTATATCATATTTGCAGAAAGATTGGGCAGCGTCTGAATGAAATAAAATTCCATGCTCGCGTGCGATTTTTCCTATCGCCTTCATATTTTGCAAAGTTCCTATCTCGCTATTGAACATCTGAACGGAAATCAACTTCGTGTTTTTGCGAATACTGTTTTTTAGTTGCTTCAAATCGACGTGCCCATAACGATCGACACTAAGATAAGTGACTTTATAGCCTTTTTTCTCCAAGTATTTGAAAACATTAAGAATGCTTTTGTGTTCTATTTTCGACGTTATCAGATGACAACCAGGATTTTTATATGCAACTCCAAGAATAGCTATATTATTTGCAACAGAAGCACAGCTAACATAATGAATCTGCTCCCGCTTTGCTCCGATTTTTTCCGCTATAAGTTTGGTCGCATGATTTTCGAGCTGCTTCAGTTGCTGCGCATGTGGATTTATCCCGGAAGAATTGCCTTGAATACGGCTAACCTTCACGAACTCCGCAAGAGCGTCTTCATTTATCTGCCATGAAGCCGCATAATCCAAATACTTGGACTTTTGATCTGCAAAATCGCTGTTTTGTTCTTCCAAAGTACAAGCAATCAACAGGAATAAGAGTGGCAAAAGACGATAAAAAAACTTCAACACAACCTTCTTTTTTACTCAACAAAACATATTCTATTATAGAAATTGTCATTTTTTTCTAAAAAATAGAGAAATATATAAAAAAAGGTGTATAATTCACCCGAGGTTTAGGAGTTTATATGGCTAAAGAAGATTTAATAGAGTTTTCAGGAGAAGTTATCGAAGTTCTTCCGGGTGCAATGTTTCGTGTAAAACTCGAAAACGATCGTGTTATCTTGGCCCATACCTCAGGTAGAATGAAAAAGAATCGCATTCGCGTGTTGGTTGGCGATAAGGTCAATGTCGAAATGACCACATATGACTTTACCAAAGGCCGTATTACTTTCAGATCAAAATAAAAAATAGTTTAGCCTTACATTTTTTATTTTGTCAGAGTCATGAGAGCTTCAAAGGTAGCTTTTGTACCGTTTAAACTCTCTTACTGTTTTTGTTCTTTCAATGAATATACCAAGATTAATTCTCGCAATATGTATTACGATTTATCTTCAGGATTTTTGCCGCGGTAATTACTGTTATTTCTTTGATCTTATACTTGCTTAATCTGTGTACTTTATGTTCTATACCATACTTCCCCAATGATGCTCTAGAGTTTAGGTTATTTATCACAAACAATAGAAAACGTAATAGTATCTTCCCATAGACCGCTGGAAGGAATATGCTTCATAAAAGTCGCTATATTAAATTGGACAGAAGATTCTTTTCCTTGATTACTTAGTTTAAATTCGTTCTTCTCATCAATATTCAAATCTTGTTTTGCTGCTCCCTGTATTTTTAAAGAATATTCTATAAATTCATTTTTATTTTCATTTTTTAATTTCAGTTTAAAACCATTTTTGCTTTCAACTTTGCAAGTAGTATCTCTTAAAACGGAGTATGAAAAATCCACTGTAGGAGATTTTGATGCTGTAACATAACCTTCGTTCCAACATATTGTTCCAAAATTAACATATTTACTGCTTGCTTTGAGTTGTATTATCGGCTCAATACGTAGATTTACCTTATCGAAGCTCAAGTTCTGTTTTTCAGAAGAAAATTGCAATACTTTGTGAAAAACATGATTGTATAAATCTTTATATTCAATACATTCTGTGAATATGATTCCTTCGTCAGTCTTTTCTATCTTTTCATTTTCATATTTGATTACTACGTCGATTGTCGAAGTTATTTTTACATTAAATTCCAGGCCATCACCGGTTAAACGAATAGTTTCATTAATTATATCAATTTTGAATTTCCCGATTTCTTCATTACTCTGATTTGTATCCCTTATTTTAAAGTTATCGGATTCGCCTTCCACAGTGATACTCGCGACTCTGTCTGATGTATAAGCAGCTTCAACACAGAATAAAAGCGCGACAACAGCAAAAATCAAGCTAAATAATCTATTTACAGACCTCTTATTTACAGAAAAACTTTCCCAAGTGAATAATCTCATCAGCATTCTCCTTTATTTCAATTTCAAAATCCTGAACATCCTCAACATTTAAACTGATTTTATATTTTCCTTTTTTCAGTTCAGTTAGAATGAAGCGTCCTTCGTCATTCGTGAAGAAAGCAATTGGATGCGCAGAAAGGTCAGTTGTATGAATCGCATATCCGGTTACATGTTGGAAGGCTTCTCCATCCGAATCAAACAAATAACCATCCGCTGTGTATGATCCTTCTGCCTCAACATCTGCGATAAAACCTCTTTTGTATTCTCCATACGAAACGATTGTATCTTTCTTTACATCAACCCCCATAGGTAGATCTTTCAAATCCAAACGTGTTGTTGATACTGAATTCTTTAAGTTTGGTATAACCGCTCCTCCTCCTAAAAATCCAGATTCGGCATCGTGAGATACAAACTTCAGCGTAGTATCGGCTAATGCTTTTTTCGGCGTAACAATAACAAATCCACCGTCAGAATCGTTTGGTCTTGATATTCCGTATCTGGTATCGGCGAAAAATACTCCTGTTTCCGAGCCGGCATTAGTGGAACTTGATCCGGTATTGCTTTTCGAGTGAGTTAAACTCCCCCTGAATACAGTATGAGAATAGTTTGCATGTGCACTTAAAGTATTCAATTTTCCTGTTTGATTCGCGCTTAGTTCTCCTCCAAATCCGGAATTTTCAGGATAATATGACATTGTCACGTATCTGCTTCTTGTATCGTTGGTTTTTTGACATTCCAGTCGATACACAGACTTTATTTTCCAAGAAAAGCGAGCAATACAAACTAAAAGATTTCCTGTAAACGCCATCATAATCACGTTCGCGTTCGAAGCTGACACTGATGTTTCCGCTGTTAAACCAATCGCCTTGCCAGTTAAAGCTCTTCGAAACATTAATAGAATAGTTTCGACTTTTTGCTCCGTCGTAACGTTTTTTCATTGATCCGGTAAAGTGAAAATTCAGTGAAAGCACATTATCAAGCCACATTCCGTATGAAATTGATGTATTTTTGCCTTTTTCATTTTTTTCGGTTTTAATAAAATCGCTCGGACGACTAAGATTATCCTCCGTATCTGCTAGATATGGTTTGAAGAAATTGTCGGAACGCTCACATGATGTCGAAAATCCAGTTGATATTTCTCCAAGTTTTATTGATTGTGTAGTGTAAGATGCAAAGAAAACTTTTCCTTTGATATTTGTTGCGTTTGTTTTATAAAGGCTATTTGCTAATTTAAAATTGAAACTTCCGAGTAGATTTCTGTGTTTGATTTCGTAAGCTGTTGTGTGTCCTATGTTGTTTTTTAGTACACCGAAACCTACTTCAAGCGCTGACAGAAGACCATATCTGACACTTCCCGAAAAAACCGGATGTTTTTTATCGTATCGCCCATTTACACGGTGATTAACTTGTGGATACCCGTACGTAGTGTTCAATGTGAATTCGCCTTTCGGAACATATGAGCTTTCGTAAAAGCAGCTTTCATCGAGTATTTCTTCTCGTCCTGTTTCATCGATTATTTTTACTTTTATATCATTATCGCCATTATGAAATGAGACGTCATCCAGCACATAAGTTCCCGGAGCAACATCATTTTTTGTTCTGATCAGATGGCCATTAGAGTAGATTTCGATTGTACTTTTTTTTAACAGCGTGATTTGAATATTTCTATCCCAACCTTCTCGGCTTATCCGTTCAACTCCCTTATTAAAATTGAATCCCCAAACGTGAGGCACGCTTTGATAACTTAATGAGCGGCTGAAAACATCTCCATATTGAATCATTATGTCATGATCCGGAAAATCATATACAGCTCTAGTATAATCGCGCTTAAATTTTCCCTTTTCTTTCGAATCTAACGTCTTCATATAAGATGTTTGCCCTTCTATGCATAATCCCAAAAAATTTAGAGCAGGACTAAGAACCAAATTCGTCGAGTTATATGATTTTGCTTCTTTATAAAAGGTCTTCGAGGCTCTTATATTGCACAGCCCACTGATATTTGCCGGAAACGCATTCGGAATTTCTCTATGTCTCGAAAATGGACTGAGACTTCGTATTTTTTTCTTTTCAATCGGCAGAGAAATTTCAACACACATTGTAAGTCGATTGATTCTCGCTTTAAACGACATTTGTGTCAAATCTTTGAAGGATACAAAGCCTTCTTTATCCATTTTTGCGTCTAGGGGATCAATATCGTCGGAATCTAAAAAAGGCATGAGCATTTCTTTCAGTGCAGCCAGCTGTATACGAACATTTTTTCCTGTAAACACAGGAGCTGAACCGACTTTCTCACCGTCAACCAAAACATCGTAGTCGAGCAACACGTCTTTATCTTGAACAACTGTTCCGAAAATTGCTCCATATAGTTTCGCGTCGTCAGCTTCGCTTAAATCGGAAATCCCAACAACAGCTTCCTCTGATTCTACAACGCCGCCTACTTCTGCATCTGCTTTTGTATCCGTTTTCGCTTCCGCTTTTGTCGCAGCATCTGCGCTTGTTGTAGCCGAATTCTCTGTAACCTTGTCTATATTGTTTCCTATAGTCTCATCTGGAAGCAAACAAAGTATATGCAACGATAACCACCATCGTATGCGATAATCGCTGCTGTACTTTGTCTTTTTCATCCTCCCTCGTAATCACCTTTCATAAATTCTAATTTTGCGGAATCCTACCGATCTTTGTTCGTGGCCGTGTTTTTGAGATCTGCTTTTTTGTTGGGCCCCTTTTTATTCGAATTCGACTATTTCGGGAATTTGCGCGAACTTCCCGCCAAAACTACCTTTTCAAAACCTGCATCATCAAACCATTCCTTAATAGGCTTACCATCGCACATCACGTCCTTGATTTGCCTCAATTCTCCATGACGAGTACCGTTGTTTCTTATGGTAATACTCTGAGCGTCGCTTCTTTCCACAACCATATCCGAAGCGAAATCTTTAGGAGTCGCATACAATGACGTCCAAATTTTGTATGACACCTGTATTTGGGCTATTCCTTTTTTCCTCTTTTCTTTTGGCATTTTCATAACGATCTGCTCTTTATCGTCATTGCCTTTTTTCTTTTCTAATTTCACTCTGATTGGAAATTGATCTATACAAAGCCTATAAGCCTGTTCAATTTTCGGATTATTCTTATATTCATTGTTTCCTATCCATTTTACCTTAACAATTCTCTTGCTATGTGGCGGAATAATGATTTGCGAAGGCATAACAATAAAACTATTTTCATCTTTTTCTAATCGATCTGAACCATCATTTTTTTGGTATCTTCTATGTATTGACAGCATAAATGCCATGAAATCGTCCGTATCATTACCTATATAGTATTGTGTTGTTTGTTCTTCTTTTTCATCTGGATCAAAATTATGTATAAACGGAATTACACTCATTCCAAAAGATTCAAATGTTACAAAGCAAGTAACGAAAAAAATGGAAAGAACTCTTAACTTTGACATAAACCTCTTATTTTTCTGAATTAAACACAATCGTTATAGCAACTAGTTCGCTAGTTATTATTGTAAAAATACAACGCGCTTAATATACTTTATAATTCTATTATTGCCAAGTCTAAATGATCTATTATTATGAAAATTGTCTTTTTACATGCGCCTTTTGTTTTAACTGAAATGCGAATGTAATAATTTATGGAAGTAGAGTGACAGATTGAAAAAAATTTTATTAAATTTATTGCTAATATTTTGCTTCTCTTCAGTGGAATCCGAGACTCGTGTCGAATTGCAATTGAAGGCTGTCGTCGATCCGCAGTTAAAATATCGTGCGAATCGATAATAACGGGGATATAAACCTTTTTGATGCAAAAGAAACGCGGTATCGTGTCACATCTAATCAAGATACAGATGTCACTGTCACCGTTAAAACAAAAAAACAATTGGGAAGCAAAAAACCAAGAAGCACCTGAGAGTAAAGGGATACCATATCAAGCGACATTTAGAAACAATGGCGAGGACAAGGAACTTGGCAGCGGACAAAACAGCGCCAAAATCGAGAAAAAGAATTTTGAAGACAATCAATGCGAATTTAGTTTGATTTTTCATACCGAGCAGCCAATAAAAGGATACACTCCTGGAACTTATGCAGATACGATTACAGTAAATGTGCAAGCAGAATAAATAGACAATGTTTTGCTGATAGTTTAGGCCTCAAAAATGTTGTACACAATGGTACATGTATTTTTTTAATTGAGGAGTATGTAAATGAAACATTTAAACAAATTAAGAAACTTTGCGGTTTCTGCTGTGGCGATTGGTTGCTTAGGCAACTATGGCTCTTTGGAGGCATAAGACATTACAACTGCAATAGCTTCGCAGCCGACATCAACGCAAACAGTAAAATGTTCCCTTAGAGTAAAGATAAAAGTTGAATTTCCAAATGGTAAAACTGGAGGATTTAGCTTGTATAAGGATACAGACAATAAACCTGATCCCCAAACTATTCCATTTACGGTTGAAGGAATAAGTTCTCCAAAAATAGTTATGGAAATCGATGATTCTTGTTATAAATATGCAGGTAGTGGTAATATAAAGGTAATAACGTTAAAAGATAATTTAAAAGTTGACGATGGACAAGCACCACAATTTAATGTAAAAGTATCGGGAGGTTCTGAAGGACTGGATAATGCGATTGATAGTGAAGTCGACCCAGGAAAGAAATATGAATTAGAGTTGGATGATACAAGAGATAAACAAAGTCATAATATAACCATTACTGCTAAAGACATTGATAGTAGCACTGTTTTGAAAGAGTATAAAGTCGGAACTATAAAATTTTCTGTTGCTGGTGAATAAGCATAACAAAACAGCTACCCACCAGCTAAGCTGGTGGTTCTGCATATGCGCCTATAAGGCTAGGGTACTAGCCTTCGCCTTAAGGGCGTACCGT
>CADBNZ010000057.1 GCA_902796155.1 uncultured Pseudomonadota bacterium | reverse complement strand
TTACGGTACGCCCTTAAGGCGAAGGCTAGTACCCTAGCCTTATAGGCGCATATGCAGAACCACCAGCTTAGCTGGTGGGTAGCTGTTGTAAAGTGAAAACCAGCTATTAGGGTTTTCACTTTACAATATACAATAAAAAAGGAAGCATCATTCCGCTCCCCTCGTCAGTAGCCTTTAAATCCAATATCTTCAAAAATCATACTAGACATATCAAATACCCATATATAAAAATCATTGGCCTTAGCTTTAATATCAATTAATTGATCTTCAGTAAGTACATCATCTGTAGTGCGTCTACTTACCCCTTCATTTTTTAGTATGGTATTAGCAAATAATAGCCCACGAATAGGATCATTTTTTTAGGGTCCCACCCACTTGGTTTAATTACTGTATTAATAATATCAACATATCCTGGATGAGTGCCCCTAAATTGTTGGAATTTAGATGGATCAACAGGCCAAGTACTAACAATTTTCCTATACTCATCTTTTATTTTCTTAAATTCTTCAGATTTTCTTGTAAGTACTTGCATTGCCTCATCGTACTTAAAAGAACATAAAATTGCTGTCGCAGTTTGTTTTTCAATTTTTCGTGCTTGTTCTATTTTGACTATTTGAGCACGGGCATTTTCTACTGCTTGGCGTGCGTCTTCATCAGAGTCCATTCCCTGTACAGCTGGCAAGAAGGTTATTCCGCCAGTTAACGCGGTAGCATAAAAATCATACTGTGTCAAGCTTTTTTTGTAAATATCAAAAATATTTTTTGATCAAAATAAAAAAATATAATTATAATTATTGTATTTATTTAATGATTTTACACTTACTCTTCATAACCAAATAATAGATCTTTAACGCAAGTAATGTGATATTGAACAACTCAGAAAACTGTTAATTTCTACATTGTTTTGTTTCAAATATGAAATACATATAGCTCTTCTCATTGAAAACAAAAAATGTTCAGAATTGTTCAAACTTCCCACTAGCAATGTAGTGTTCGATATATCCTTGTGGCATCAGGTATAAAGTCAATATTGCACATTATTGCGATATCTGAGTAATTACCTGTACTTTTTCCGCCATCATCAGCGACAATTCCGCCTGATTCTTTTATTAATAGCATTCCCGCTGCAACATCCCATTTGTTATTTGACTTACTATCGGTAAAGAAAAGCAAATCCGATCTCCCCGCTGCCACGTAAGCCATATCCAACGTCATACAGCCGGTTTTTCTCACTCCGCTTACCGACTTTACGACTTTTCCCGAGACGCTTTTTATCGATGCGACAGTCATCAAAACATCAGCAGCGAATCGACGCCCTGAGACACGTATTTTTTTATCGTTCAAGTATGCGCCACAGCCTTTTTCTGCCCAAAACATCTCATCTTTAATCGGATCGTATGTAATCGCCGCAGTTATTTCGCCATCCTTTTCCAAAGCGACTGAAATAGCCCAATGCGGTACTCCGTGCATGTAATTCAAAGTACCATCTAGCGGATCAATAATCCACCTATGCGATGAATCTTCTCCCACAATTTCCTCAGATTCTTCTGATATAAGAGAATATGTTGGTCTCGCCTGTAAAAGCGACTCTTTCAGAACTTTATTAGCTCGTAAATCTGCGTTGGTGACAAAAGAATGATTCGGTTTTATTGATACTTGCAAGTTCTCAAGCTCGGAAAAATCCCTTAATAGCCCTTTAGAAGCCTTTATAACGGCCTTTGCCATTACTGTCATTACGGAAGATTGCGTTGGTAATTTTGATATCATCATTTCGAAACTCCCGAGCCTAGAAAAAAAACTTTCGATACAAATATTATAAATAATAAATAAATGTACCGAAAGCTGTTGAATGTAAAATGAATTAACGCTTTGAGAATTGGAAGCTGCGTCTTGCTTTCATGAGACCGAACTTCTTTCTCTCGACTGTACGTGAATCTCTGGTCATCATGCCTGCGGGTTTCAAAACACTACGCAATTCTGGTTCATAATCAGCCAATGCGCGGCTTATTCCATGCCGAACCGCTCCTGCTTGCCCAGACAATCCGCCACCGTTTACCGTGCACCAAACATCGTAGCGACCTGCTCTGTTAGAGATCGTAAACGGCTGCATAACAATTGTTTGCAAAACCGACCTCGTGAAATACTTCAACACAGGCTTGCCATTAACGATCACTTCACCATTGCCTGGCTTTAACCAAACGCGAGCAACGGATCCTTTACGGCGACCAGTACCATAAGCACGACCAAATTTATCAAGTTTTTGGACTCTAACTGCCGCTTCTTTTTCATCAGTCGATGGTTTTACTTCTACAGACTTTAATTGTTCTTCAAGAGTAGATGACATTAACTTTAACTCCTCTTCACATTCTTTGCATTCACAGAGGCAAGATCCAAACGCTTTGGCTGCTGCGCCTCATGAGGATGCGACTCGCCTGCGTATACCTTCAGATTACCCAACATCTTGCGACCAAGAGGCCCCTTCGGCAACATACGCTCCACTGCCTTCTCAATCGCTCTCTCAGGATGCTTGCTCGCCAACGTATCCTTTAAAGTTCTTTCTTTTAAACCGCCAGGATATCCTGTGTGCCAATAATACTTTTGATCTTCAAGTTTATTCCCCGTAACTTGCACTTTGTCGGCGTTAATTACAACTACATAATCACCGCAATCCATGCTAGGGGTGAACTCTGGCTTGTGTTTGCCTCTTAAATGACTTGCTACAACAGCAGACAAACGACCAAGAATCATATCTCTCGCATCGACTAAGACCCAGTCTTTTTTTACCTGTCCGGCTTTTAGAGAAAAAGTTCTCATTTGTGATAATCCCTCATTTTCGACGTACTTATACCATCTATACCAAAAAGCTTCAACAAAAAAATAAAATTACACTATCTTTTCGATCTGAGAAAACGCCAAATCAACGTTTGTAGGTCTGCTGAATATCGAGACCGAAACTTTTACGCGCTCTTTCTCTTGCTCAACCTCTTCAATTACACCTTGGAAAGTTGCAAATGGCCCATCACACACAGTGACAGCGTCTCCGACTTCATATGTTATGGCGTGATGCGAAACATTGGCGCTATCCTCGACTTTTTTCACAATCCTTTCGACTTCCGCATTGGAAATAGACAGAGGCTTGCCGCGAGCTCCCAAGAAATTCGAAACTCTGGAAATCGAACGTACCAAATGCCATGTTTCATCTGTAAGAGTCATTTGCACAAGAATATATCCAGGGAAAAATTTCTTCTCTGATTTTACTTTTTCGCCTTTTTTTATCTCAATAACTTCTTCGGAAGGAATTAGAATCTCTCCGAACATGTCGCTGAGACCATTTTTCTTCGCTTTTTCATAAATCTGCTCAAGAACCCGTTTTTCAGACCCAGAGTAGACATTAACAACGTACCACTTCAAAATTCTACTCCCTCATATTTAAAGAATTTTCTCAAGAACAAAACAAACTATGCTGTCAGATACGAAGAAATATATCATTGAGCAAATAACCATGAGTACGACAGCAACAGTCATTCCCACCGTTTCTCGTTGTGTCGGCCACGTAACCCTTTGCAACTCTCTCCTAACTTGACTTACAAAGTCTGCAGGACTGATCATATCGAAAACCTTCTCTATATCTCATAAACAAACATAAACGCTATTGGCAGGGGGAGAGGGAATCGAACCCCCAACCTACGGTTTTGGAGACCGCCACTCTAGCCTAATTGAGCTATCCCCCTACGCACTTTCTGCACTAAAAAACGCAAAAAATCAGCGCCATTACAATAGTATAAAAAAAACAAATATTCAACATGCAATAGCCAGAATAAGAACTGAAGAATTTTTCAATTATTAATTATATTGTTAGCTCAAAAATATTTGTTCTATGCAGAAACACTGTTTATTATGGCATTAAAATCACTGATTTTCAGACTTGCCGAACCAACTAAAACGCCATCCAATCCATCTATGCTTAATATTTCGGACGAGTTACTTCCATTAACCGAACCACCATATACGGCATAATAATCACGCTCAGAACCGATTATGCCTTTAATAAATCCGATCGCTTCTTCAATTTCTCGCTTTGATGGAACTTTCCCCGTGCCAATACTCCAAATCGGTTCATAAGCGAATATTGTTTTATGAAGATCCAAAGATTTATCTGCGCAATAACTCGCCAATTGCGCCGCTAAAACGTCTTTCCACTTGTCTCTTTCTTCCAATGTCTCACCAATACAAACAATCGGCGTTAATCCGCATTTGATTGCCACATTCCATTTCTTAAAAATCAGTTCATCTGATTCATGAAAAATCGCTCGCCTCTCAGAATGCCCCAAAATAACGTACTTACAGCCGATTTCTTTCAAAAGTTTCGGACTATTTTCCCCCGTAAACGCACCTTTTTCCTCGTAAAAACAGTTTTGCGCCCCTAAATCATGTTCAAATCCCTTAAAAGATGTAATAAGCGCGGCAGGCGGACATACAATAACCTTGCAACAGTCTCTCCCCTTCCCTATTCCGTTCATCATCTGATTTACCAACTCGAAATTACCATTCATCTTCCAATTTGCTATCACGAATTTCATTTGAATATCCTCATTTAGGGTTGCTCAACAAACTCTCTCGATTATAATACAGTAGAAGTTAGGAAGAAGTTACGAATTTAGGAAATAAAATATAATGCTGGAGTTTATACGTAAAAGCGCGAGTTCTACGACTTTTAAAATCTTGGCGGGTGTATTGGCCTGCACTTTCATATTCTGCTTTGGAATGTATGACGTCATAAGACGTTGGACGGGAAAAGATTATGTGGTGAAAATCGGAAACACAAAGATAACTCCCGTGATGTTCAGCATGGAGAAAGCGAAAAAACTTAATATGCTGCGCTCACATGAAAAAAATATCGATGAAAAAGCCGAAATAAACAACATTCTGCACCAAATAATATGGGAAAACGTTATTGACCAGGCTTCGGCTGATTTTGGATTCAGAGTGTCCGAAAATACAATTAAAAAATACATAGCCGGAATGGGCATTTTCAGAGATAAAGAAGGGCGATTTAATGCCGGAATGCTTCGACATTTTCTTCAAAATATTAATGTATCCGAACCTATGTTTATAGAATTTTCGGGTAAGGATATCAAAAATGCCCTTATTAAGGCTCCATTTAAATATGTATCTGTTTATAGGTCGCTGGATTATCATGTAAAATCAAATCTGGAGAAGAGAGCCTTATCAGTCGTTGAAATAAATCCGGATTCAATAAAGATTAATGAGAAACCAACACAATCGGAATTGGAAGATTTTTATGCGGAAAATCAAGACCTGTTTATGGTAGATGAATCCCGAAATTTCAGCGTAGTTATTTTATACGAAGATAATGTAGTGAAAAATATAAGTGTTTCAGAAGAAGAAAAGAAGGAATTTTACAAAACTTCTCGTGAACGTGAAGATCGTACATACGATGAAATGAAAGATGAAATAGCCGCTGAAATAACCCAAAATAAACTGCAGAATGAAATTGATGAAAAGACTCGTGTGATAGAAGACGCTCTTATGGCAGGAGAAAATATTGACGAAGTTATCAAAAAATTTCATTTAGACGCCATGAGAATCACAGATGCGACCGCTCTTGATAAAGCGGGGAAAGCGAAATCAAACATTAAGCAGAAATATTATGAAGATATTCTCACAGTCGCATTTTCCACTGATGAAGGAGCAGACAGCTCTTTTGCTGAAGCCATTGATGAAAAAGGAAGGCGTTTACTTTGGTTAGTACATGTTGATTCTGTTACGCCTAAACACGTCGCAGAATTTTCTTCTGTAAAAGATAAAACCAACAAAGAATGGATAAAGAAACAGCAGCACGATAAAGCTATTGAACTTGCGCAATCTTTCTGTAAAGCCGTAAAAGAGGGCGGGAAACTGCAAGCTATTGCGGCGAAAAATGGTAGAAAAGCCTTTTCCATAAAGCCTTTTGATAGAAACGGAAATTTGATTGCTGAAAAAGAAGAGAAAAAGGAAGAGAAAAATAACACCGCGAAAAAGAATCAAAACGACGAAAAAACAGCAAGCATAGCGTTAGCATTTGCCGAAAATGCTTTTTCGAGCGACCAAAATTCAGCACATTATAAAGAAATGAATAACATAATTGTCGTTGCACAAGTCGAAAAGATAATTCCTGCAGGAGATATCAACAACGAAGAATTAACTAGCTGCCATATAGATCTTATAAGAAGAGTATCTGATGATTTGTATCAACAATTAGTCGGTTATCTTTCAAGAGAAAAATACGCAATAAAAATTAACAATGAGTTATTAGAAAAAGAAGGAGCAAACACTTCGCAAGAAAACGAAATATTCTAAGCGACTCACGTTTCAGATATTTTTCTGTTATCAGTGAATTTATCGCAGAAAAAAATCGTAAAATTAAGTATTTCTTTGAATATTGATGAGAGAATACACTTAATCAGGCATTTTGATTGTTATATATAGTTATATATATGATTAGAAGATTGGAAATAGATAGGTTATTTTAGGAGGTACGATGGCAAAGACAGGAAACGGTGAGGAGACTTTACGCTGTTCGTTTTGCGGAAAGACGCAGCATGAAGTCAAAAAACTCATTGTCGGACCTACCGTTTATATATGCGATGAATGCATAGAACTTTGCGCGGGAATTATTTCGGAAAATCCATCTGTTGGAGGAGCTTCTAAAGGAAAAAATAACCTACCATCCCCTAAAGAAATTTGTAAAACGCTGGATGACTATATTATAGGCCAAGATAAAGCGAAAAAAGTTCTGTCCGTAGCTATCTATAACCATTACAAACGTCTTGCGCACACTTCTAACAATAAAAAAACCGATGTCGAGCTTTCAAAATCAAATATATTGCTGATAGGACCTACAGGAACGGGAAAAACTCTTCTTGCGCAAACTTTGGCTAGAATTATCGACGTTCCGTTTACCATGGCAGACGCAACTACACTTACAGAAGCGGGATATGTTGGCGAAGATGTAGAAAACATCATTTTGAAATTGCTGCAGGCTGCCGATTACAACGTAGAAAAAGCCCAAATGGGTATCGTTTATATCGATGAAATAGATAAAATCTCAAAGAAAACCGATAATCCTTCTATCACAAGAGATGTCTCAGGAGAAGGTGTACAGCAAGCACTTTTGAAAATCATGGAAGGCACTATTTCATCTGTTCCACCTCAAGGAGGAAGAAAGCATCCTCAGCAGGAATTTTTGCATGTTGATACGACGAACATCTTGTTTATATGCGGTGGAGCTTTCGCGGGATTGGACAAAATAATCGCGGCACGAGGTGATACTTCATCCATTGGTTTTGGCGCCAATATCAAAGATAAAGACGATCGTCAAATCGGAGAGCTGTTTGAAAAGGTCGAACCGGAAGATCTGTTGAAATACGGACTTATTCCGGAATTTATCGGTCGACTTCCTGTAATTGCTACGCTAAATGACCTCGATGAAACCGCCTTAATCTCCATTTTAACCGAACCGAAAAACGCTCTTGTAAAACAATATCAGCAATTATTTAGTATGGAAGGAGTCTCCCTTATTGTCGAAGACGACGCTATTGCTGCCGTCGCGAAATTGGCTCTTGAAAGAAAAACAGGCGCAAGAGGTCTTCGCTCCATCATGGAATCTATTCTTTTGGATATAATGTACGAGCTTCCATCATATAAGAACGTCGAAGAAGTGATAATTTCAAAAGAAGTTATTGAAGGTACCTGCAAACCTATACTAAAATATACGGACGCGAATAATAGCGTTTGTATTGGGAGTTAGAACTTGGATAACGACGGTATTTGTCCTGTACTTTCTATCAGGGATCTTGTAGTTTTCCCGCATATAGTTGTTCCTCTTTTCGTTGGAAGGGAGAAGTCTATCAACGCACTTAACGCAGCGATGGAAGGAAACAAGAAAATCGTACTACTAACCCAAAAAAGCCTTCAAAATGACGATCCAGCTTTCAATGATTTATATCACGTCGGCGTCTTGGGAAGCATATTGCAGCTTTTGCGACTTCCCGATAACACCGTAAAAATCCTCATAGAAGGGCTCGACCGTGTCAAAGTAACAGAATGCGTTTCCGATACCGATTATTTCTCCGTAAAATACGAACCATTAAAACCGATTTCCGAAGAAAATGCGATGGAAATTGAAGCATATCGGCGCACTGCTCTTGATATGTTTGAGAATTACTCGAAATTAAACCGCCGTATTTCTTCTGATATAGTTGCTGCAGCAAAAAATATGGAATCGGTAAATGACCTTATAGATATTATATCGGCGCATATGGTTCTTCGCATAAAAGAAAAGCAGTTGTTACTTGAAGAAACCAGCATTGTCAAACGTTTCGAAAAGCTGTTGTCTTTTATGGAGTCGGAAATAGACGTCATAAATGTGGAAAGAAAAATCCGTAGCCGCGTTAAGAAGCAAATGGAACGCAGCCAAAAGGAGTATTATCTTAATGAGCAGATAAAGGCCATTCAAAAAGAACTGGGCGATCCTGATGAAGTCGTAGATGAAATAAAAGAGTTCGAGAATCGCGCGAAAAAAGTAAAATTCACAAAAGAAGCACGAGAAAAATTTAGTTCCGAGCTTAAAAAACTGCGAAATATGCCAAATATGTCGCCTGAAGCTACGGTTGTTCGCAATTATTTGGACTGGCTTATAACAATCCCATGGAAGCAGAAAACAAAAATCAAAAAGGATTTGAAAGAAGCAAAAAAAATCCTTGATAAAGACCATTACGGACTTGAAAAAATAAAAGAAAGAATCATTGAATTTCTCGCCGTACAAAATCGCGTAGGAAAAGTCAAAGGTACCGTACTTTGCTTCGTAGGCCCTCCGGGAGTCGGCAAAACTTCGCTCGCAAAATCCATAGCGAAAGCAACCGGCCGGAACTATGTAAAAATGTCTCTCGGCGGTGTGCATGACGAATCCGAAATAAGAGGCCATCGCAGAACTTATATAGGCTCCATGCCGGGAAAAATTATATCGTGCATGAAAAAAGCAAAGTCGTCGAATCCTCTTTTCTTGCTGGATGAATTAGATAAAGTTGGCTCCGATTGGAAAGGCGATCCATCCAGCGCTCTCTTGGAAGTTTTGGATCCAGAACAGAGCAGCAACTTCAATGACCACTATATTGAGGTAGATTACGACTTGTCCGATGTCATGTTTGTAGCGACTGCGAATAACTATAACATGCCAAGTCCTCTTTTAGATCGTTTGGAAATAATAAAGCTGTCAGGGTATACGGAAATAGAAAAACTAGAGATAGCAAAACGCCATTTGATAGAGAAAAATCGCAAAGATGGCGGATTATCAGCCGATGAACTGACAATATCCGATGATGCTATTATGATGTTGATTCAAAACTATACGAGAGAAGCAGGCGTAAGAGCTCTTGAAAGAGAAATCGCGAACATCGTTCGTAAATCTGTGAAAGAAATCGAAGAAAGCAACAAGAAAATCAAAACAATACACGTAACAGCAGAAAATTTGGAGAAATACGCAGGACCAAAGAAATTTAAGCGTCTTGGATTGGAAGATAAAAACCTCGTTGGTGTAGTAACAGGCATGGCTTGGACAGAAGTTGGCGGCGAGTTGTTATCTATAGAAGCGATAAGCGTTCCAGGAAAAGGAAAAACAACGCTAACGGGGAAATTAGGCGATGTAATGCAGGAATCAGTGCATGCTGCTATCAGTTACGTAAGATCACGGGCAGAACATTTTGGAATTGACCCGAAAATTTTCGAAAATACCGATTTTCATATTCATGTACCAGAAGGAGCGACACCGAAGGACGGCCCTTCTGCCGGCGTAGCAATGATGACCAGCATCGTTTCGACGCTTACATCAACTCCTGTGAGAAAAGATGTAGCGATGACAGGCGAAATAACCTTGCGCGGACGAGTTCTTCCTATAGGTGGCTTGAAGGAAAAACTGCTTGCAGCACATAGAGATGGTATCAAAACGGTAATTATCCCTATTGAGAACGAATCTGATTTGCAAGAAATTCCAAGCAGTGTTTTGGAAAATTTGAATGTCGTAAAAGCCAAAACTGCCGATGATGTCTTGAAGACCGCCCTTGTCGGAAATATCACGAAAAAGACAGTACTGGCACATGCTCCTACAGTGCAGTAGCAAGCGAACTAAAAGCAATATTATTATTCATTCCCAACGGGAAATAAGTTTGATTATGGCACAATTACCAGATGATAAATAAAAAAATATGATGTTCTAGTGCCAAGAATAATAATTAAGGGAATCTGGATAATCCTTTCTCAAATTATTTGCATTTACAATAAGATGCGTGTAAATTGTGCTCACAATAATACATGATACGGTGGCTTTTGCTTTCTGTTGGCCGAACAAAATCAAAAATCCCGAAAAGTATAATGGAGAAGGAAATGTCAGAATCCGAGAAGAAGGAATTAATTGTTAGTGCTTTGGGAAATGTACTCGTATGGTATAACTTCGCTTTATTTATGCCTCTACTGCCGATCTTATCAAAGCAATTTTTTCCAATAGAGAATACCGCACTTCGTGATTTGGTCACTTTCTTCGTGATGTCCGTGGGATTATTCATGCGTCCCTTTGGCTCTCTCATTTTTGGTCCTATCGGTGATAAAATAGGACGAGAAAGAGCTATATCATTAGCGATTTTGCTTATGGCTATACCTACATTTTTGATTGGTTTAATCCCGAACTACGAGCAAATTGGTATTTTTGCCCCTATTCTTCTATTCTGTATGAGAACATTGCAAGGAATCTCCATGGGAGGCGAATACACTGCGGCAATGGTGCACCTCGTAGAAATCGCTCCAAGTAACAAACGCGGATTTTTCGGAAGTTTTTCCGATGCTGGCAGTCAAGTCGGAGTTCTATTAACCGGCGGAGTCATTTTGTTGCTTTATCTTTCATTTTCCGAAGCCGAAATTTACCAATACGCTTGGAGAATCCCATTTCTGCTTGCGATAATTCTCGTTCCGTTTGCTTTCATGCATTCAGAAAAAAAGAAAGAAGCAAAAAACAGCGGCAAGAAGAAGGATTTAAAAAAACCGTCCCCAAAAAGCATATTTGCAGCTCTCGCAGAGCACAAAACCGAGGTACTTTGCACGATCGCGATTACTGCTTTCAGTGCAATTGGTTTCTATACTTTATTGAATTTCCTTCCTTATTATCTTGTAAATAAAGGTATTTTAAGTCTGAAAGATTCTGCGACATGCAGTGTAATCGCGAATATCTGCGTTATATCATCTATACTTATGAGCGGCTTCTTGTCGGATTTCTTTTCCCGAAAGATATTTTTGCAAGCAGGAATGATTTTTGTAGTAGCAACTACTTATGTTATGTTTTTATGCAATGTAACTTCCACTTTTGCATGGATTTTGATTCAAGGAGTGTATGGACTTTCACTAGGAATGTATTACGGTAGTCGTGCGGCTTTCTTCTCCGAATCATTCCCGAAAGAAATAAGATGCACTGGAGTTTCAGTGTCTCTGAGTATAGCGCAAGCTGTATTTGGCGGATGCATATCTATGGTGCTAAACTATTGTATATCGGTTTCGTCATTTTTGGTCATAGTACCTGCTACGTTGGTAATCATTGTTGCACTATTTGCGATAACAAAGATAAAAGATAGAACAGGACAAAAATTGATATAAAAGAAATTAGTATAGGAGATTGTAGTAATGTTGTTAAAGAAAATATTGTTAGCATCGGCAGTTTGTTGTTGCGGTACAGCCGTATGTGGTATCGAAAGCAATGATGAAGTAAAATTGGGACAAAAACTTGACGATTTTCTAAGAAATGCAGGAATTGAGACTGATCTGTCAGTTGATGGAAAAGGCAATATGACTGCAGCTTTTATTAATCAAAACGAAAAAGGGAATTTCGAAAACGGAACTTTCTCTTATGAAGGGGATGTAAATCTGCATTATCGGAAAAGAGCAAGCGATTTCGGATATGGCGTTGAGTGTTGTGTTAAAACAAGATCAGGAATGATAAAACAAGGACGCGCTATTGTTGATTCGTTATATGGTTTTATAGAAACCGATAACTTCGGAAGATTCAATATAGGATATACTAGTACAGCTGCTGATAAATTCACAATTGGCGGAAATAGTGTTTTTGTAGCATATGGCGGACCTGACAGCGGAAATCTTCATGCCTTTTATAACCAATCGGCTGGAACAATTGTTGGTACCGGCTGCCATGTTGACGATGGAAAAGCCGCGAAAATAGCGTGGTTCTCTCCTACGATAAAAGGATTTTCGCTCGCGATGTCGTACACGTTAGACAGTAAAAGAGCTGCTCCCTTTAAAACTAAGCATTGCAGCGAAAACTGTAACCACGATGTGCATGCTTGTTGGGATTACGCGCATACATCAGGATTTTCAAGACGTATTTTCACTTTAGCCGGTAAATACGAGTATGGAAGCGAAGATGATTTTAACGCTACATTCTCTGCAGGCGGTTGGTTCGGTAAAGGAAAATCCGGCACAATCGAAGGAGGTGTACACGACGTAAGAGCGTATCAAGTCGGAACGATTCTCGGTTACAAAAATTTGAAAGTTGCTTTCGGATTTATAGACTGCGGACGATCAATTGTAGATAAATACCAAGCTACAGCAGAATCTGATCCATTTGATGAGAATGCACAGTATGATATTTACGATCCGAAAGTTGGATTAAGACACGGAGCAGATGCTGGTAAGATATACACATACGGGATATCTTATAAAATGGATCGTCTGACATTGTCTGCGGGATACTTTCGTTCTGTCGTGAATTTTTCCGATAAAAAATCTGAAAGAGCAATCGCGAATATAACAACGGTTGGTGCTGAATATAAGGTAAATAATGTGCTTAGTGTGTATGCCGAGTACGATAACATTATAACAAAGACCTGTGACAGAGCTCGTGCGTATGCCAAAGCCTGCGAACAAGGCCATACGGGTGCAAACAGAGCAAACATGTTCATTTTTGGAAGTAAAATATACTTCTAATAATGAATATTCAGCGCTGTAAATGGGCTAATTCATCGGATTTGATGAGAAAATATCATGACGAAGTATGGGGAGTTCCTGTTCATGACGATCAGGAACTCTTTGAAATGCTCATTTTGGAAGGGAAATCGTGCGGTCTTAGCTGGGAACTTATTTGGAAAAGACGCGAAGGCATAAAGGCCGCTTTCGATGATCTAAAACCCGAGATTTTAGCTACATACGATGATCAAAAAGTTGATGAATTGATGAAAAATTCTTTTGTTATAAAGCATAGGCCAAAAATTGAAGCAGTCGTTCAAAATGCAAAAGCGTATTTGCAGTTGAAAGAATCTATTGGATCGTTCTGCGATTTTTTATGGAGTTACACTGATTTTAAAACCATAAAAAACGATGGGAAGCAATACATTACGCGAAATGCTGTTTCGGATAAACTTAGTAAGGATCTAAAAAAACTTGGATTTAAATTTGTTGGATCGACAATAATATATTCGTTTATGCAAGCTGTTGGAATGATTAACGATCATGAAATAGGATGTAATAAACGTTAATATATTGATGTAGTTAACTTTTTGGATTATAATTTTTCCAATTTTTAATACTGCAACTGAATATGTCGTTTAACAATATCTCTGGAATTCAAAAAATCATTAACAAAATTTTCGCTGTCAGCGCTTTATTTATGCTCATAGCTTGTTCATCTCCAAGAGACGATATGCCGCGGATGAAATATTGGCACGCAGGGACAGAACGCCCATATGTAATTCATGGAGTAAGGTACTATCCGCAAGTTCACTACAAGTATGACAGAATAGGTTATGCAAGTTGGTATGGATATGATTGTCACGGACTATCCACAGCCACAGGACGTACATTTAATAAAAACGCCATGACAGCTGCGCACAGAACGCTTCCCCTACCCTGTGTAGTTTTAGTTGAAAATTTGGCGAACGGCAGAAAAGTAAAACTTTTGGTAAATGATCGAGGACCATTCGCGAAAACAAACAGTCGTATTATTGATGTAACGCAAAGAGCCGCTGAAGTTTTGGGATTTCGCAACAAAGGTTTTACAAAAGTGCGAGTAACTTGCTTGCCAAAAGAAAGTCGCGTTGCTGCTTTGCGATACAAAAGAAAACCATATCCTGCGCATCCATAATTTGATATATAATCTTGTTAATTAAGTTTTAAAGTGTTGAGGTATTATCGTGAAAAAGGTAGGAATTATAGGAATAACAGGAAAAGTTGGCTCAATCGTAGCAAAATTAGTCTCCGATGACGCCGATTTAGAGCTAATTGGCGGAACTTCCAGCAAATCTCAAGCATCGGATTTCGAAAATCTCGCAAAAAATAGCGATGTATTGATAGATTTTTCACTTCCTGGATCAACAATGCGAGCAATAGAAGCAGCAAAATTGCATAATACTGCTTTTGTTTGCGGTACAACAGGAATGTCTGAGGAGAATGCAAAAACAATAGAAGATTCTGCAAAGAAAATACCCGTTCTTTACACATCAAATTTTAGCATAGCTATTCATCTTATGGCTTCTATGCTTAAAAAATGCTCTGAAACATTAAAAGAATACGACATAAGTATCATAGACAAACACCACAAAAATAAAAAAGATGCGCCATCAGGAACAAGCATATTCCTTTCAAAACAGCTGAATCGTGAGGCTCAAATGCTGTCTGTTCGGTCAGGAAATATTCCCGCGGAAATGATTTGCGACTTTTGCGGTCAAGATGACATGCTCACTATCTCACATCGAGCATTTGGACGAGGAGTCTTTGCGAAAGGTGCTGTAGCATGCGCAAAATGGATTGTCGGAAAACCAGCGAAAATGTATTCAATGCAGGATTATCTAAATGCAAAAGACTGATCATATGTTTCAGAATAAGGAAATAACGGAAGAGATTTGTAAACGACTTTCAAAAAATATTCCTAATCCGAAAAGCGAATTAATTCACGATTCAGACTATACTTTTTTGGTCGCAGTCGTTATGTCAGCACAAACAACAGATGTCCAGGTCAATAAAGTAACGCAGACTCTATTCAAAGAATACCCAACAATCGACGATATTTTGCGTTTAGACCAAGAAAAACTACAGGAAAAAATAAAATCTATAGGATTCTATAAGAACAAAGCAAAACATATCATCGAATTAAGCAAGATTCTGAAAGAAAAATACAACGGAAAGGTTCCAAGCAATCGAGAAGCGCTCGAAAGCCTACCGGGAGTCGGTCGCAAAACAGCAAATGTAATTCTCAACACCCTTTTTGAACAAGACACCATAGCTGTAGATACTCATGTTTTGAGATTGAGTAAAAGACTTGGATTTTCAAAGAGCGATGATCCACTAAAAGTCGAAGAAGATTTAGAAAAAGTTATCCCAAATAAATATAAGAATAACATAAGCATTTTACTGGTTTTATTTGGTCGATACACATGCAAAGCCCGACGCCCACAATGCGAAAAATGCATATTACAAGATATATGCTGTGAATATAATAAATAGTGCGGACCTTCTTTAGCATTTAGTCCGCACCCATTTATTACAAATAGCCAGTTAATTATTTATGAATATTTCTATACCCATAACAATGATTCCCGCAATAACGCACAGTACGAGCGGAAACTTTTTCAATTCACTGTAATGCAGCTTCTCAATTCCGTTTTTAAATAACAGATAAACTGGCAGAAGAATTCCAATTACAACAACCATTGCTCCGGTAAATCCCAATATTTTGATAAATGCGTTCGGAATAATCGCTGCAATTATATACGCTGGCATTACGGTTATTATAGAAGCAGACAATTTTCGCATAGCTACTACTTTTATCCGCTTTTTTAGCGTTAAATTTAAAGATCCCGCAGCAAGATTTTGCAACAAAAGCAGCGAAATGATTATCTCTTTTTTAGCTGACTTCCTCTTTTTGCTCCTTTTCTTTCTCTTCTTACTTTCGCAAGAGTTTTTATAGAAAAGCGGTATAGTAAAACACCACTATAATTAGAAGGCGGAAGTGACGAAAATCGATAGCAATACTATCAACCGAATTTCGCAACTATTGCGTGCAAAAATACTGCGCCTTGCGGAAGGAGAATCTTATTTCGATGCTAAGAGGTTCGAGGCAAACGAGGATGAGGTGCCGGAGGTAAGGCATGAAGAAGCGTGGAGACAAGGTTTACACGCAGATAGTGAACTATTGCTCAGCAGCGGAACTCATTCCGATAATAAAAAAGCTTGCTCCAAGCAATTCAAAGATTTACAGTGACGAGTGGAATGCTTATGATGGACTCGTAAATGCAGACGACAAAAAGCATTATAGAGTCACTTATAGCGACGATGTTTTTGCGAATGGCAGAGCCCATGTTAAAGGAATTGAGAATTTTTTGGGAGTTGCGAAAAACAGGTTACTGAAAATGAAAGGAATTATATGTGAAAAATTAAACCTACATATGAAGAAAACAGAGTAGTGCTTTAACCATCGTCATGAAAATATTTACAAATTGTTATTAACTAATCTCAGATTTCATTCCATCTAATCTAGTCAAGAATCTATTTTTTTATCTTATATTTGCTAAATCTGCTATATTTCACACCTTTTTCCTTACATCTTTTTTAAGATGCTGGTCTAGAGCAAAAAATATCAACAAATTATTAACCAACCAAAGAAAAATTATCTGATTATAATACTTTTTTTATGATTTTCCCAAATTCTCTTTCTCTCTTTCAAGTTATCAGTTTTCGCTAACTTTTCAGCTATCGGACGAGGTATTTGGAAATGCATGTAGTCTATAGGGCATCTCCAATTTCCTCCCCATTCGCTGAAGCCATGTCTTTTGAAGATATTTACAACTCTGGAGGTAACCATTCCTTTTCGGATAATACCGCGATTAAAAAATCTATCATCGGAATACCGAGGCTGATTCTTTACCACTACATCAAGTACTGAAGAAATCTCTTCGTCTGAAACAGATATTTTCTTTAATTGATTAACTATGTCGCTCTCATCTTTTTTGCGACTTTTACTTCTCTCTGGAATTATGATTCCTTCAACTGCATCAAAATAAGGATTCATCAAATAGTTTAGATCTATAGCAGCGGCATAAGCATGCAAAGATATGAGCCTTTCGTTTCTTATGAATCTCGGAGAATAACAACACGCTGTATATATTGGAAATTTAATATGTTTTAATTCCTTAAATATTCGGATGACGTCATCTTTTGCTACATCAATAACAGAAAGAGAAACTTGCTCCTCTTTTCCCAAAAATGATAAACGATTCACTTGGACATCCACGATCTTATCTTGGCTTATTACATGCACTTCTCCAGACAAAGGTGACGCATCTTTCGAAGATTGACACGAGATAAGAGAAAGTAGAACAAAAGATATCCCTACTAATTTATTCAAATTCATTCTTTTCTTCCTTTCTATATTCAACAACGCCTACGCGAAATCACGCCACATTATTAAATATACTATCGACCATTTACCCCTTTCCTAGTGTATTCTACTGATGTTTATAAATCGTAAATGTAATTCAACTGTTTGATAATATACTGCCCCTGTTCACAGATATCTTTACGAATACTTAACTAAGTTCTGCCAGACATGATCTATGTAAGTTTTGTCGTACGAAGTTTATCATGAGAAGGTTTGTCAAAAAATATTTGACGAAGAGAGAGTGGGGGGGTAAAAAAATCAAACAAAATCAATCAATTAATTATCCTTATAAATTTTGGCTCTAGATCAGCATAGGAGTAAAGATATATGGTATAAGGCATGAGATATAGCAGATTAAGCAAATATAAGATAAAAAAATAATTGAATATTTGAGTGAAGACATAACGGCAAGTTCGTCGGCAAAAACTCTGAAGTTGAATCGCAAAACAGTTAATAACTATTACAATGAGTTTCGGAGCCTGATATTATAGCATTCATTGCGAGAACAAGAGAAGGAAGTAGGCGAATTTAAGTTGGATGAACGCTACTTTGGAGCGCGACGAGTCAGATGTAAACTAGGTCGAGGAGCAGCTGAGAAAACATCACTTTTTGGGCTTTTGAAAAAGAATGGAAAGGTATTTGTAACAATTGTTCCGAACTGCCATCGAGAGGAGCTAATACTGATTATTCAGGGGAAAAATTCTCTAAGATTCAACGATTCATACTGATGGTTAGAAGGCCTATGACAGTCTGATTCTCAATGGTTACGGCCATTACCAAGTTTTTCATCATGAGAATGGATTTTCTCGTGGAAAGTCTCATATTAACGGCATTGAGTGCTTTTGAAGTTATGCTAAAAGCATGCTTCTCAAAATTCAACGGGTTAACCGACGACATATTGCATTTAATTTAAAAGAAAGTAAGGCTAGATTTAATCACAGAGATGAGGATTTTTCTGATTTTGTTGAAAAATTGTTCTTTGTGAAAAAGTAAAATCAAAAAAAGATACTGCCTACAGTTATCAACCCACCTATTCATAAGAACTACAATAATTCTAAATAGGCATCGTTTATCCTTTTATCAAATCCAAAATTCCCAAAGCAATAATTGCTATTCCACAAGCAAATACTCCGAGAATTGTGAATTTGTTTTTCAAAAGCAGAGGGCTTTTTGTCGCTTTTCCGATTCTCTGCATATTTAAGGAAATTATCACAGGGACGACGATTGCGATTAATGCAAGAATCACTCCAGAAACGTTCAATATCCTTATAAAGGCATTTGGCACTAGCATAGAAACTGCAGCAGGAGCAAAAACTACTATGCCTAAGATTTTATGCTTGGAGATTCCTTGCCATTCTTGCTGGAAAATATCCATTAAAGCCAATCCAACTCCCAAAACTGAGGTCAAAATCGCCAAAGCAGAAACGATCCACACAATAATCTGCACATTTTTCGAAGAAGCGGCTTGGCTGAGGACTGTCACAAGTGCACCAACATCGTTTGCTTTCCCATCAAGCATAAGTTGAAAGAAATGCGCATCAGTGTTGGCTACTACCAACAAGATCGCGACCGTCCAGACTATGTAAACCACTGCTGGTATTATGCTTCCCCAAAAGCAAGCGTTTTTTATCATTTCTCGGTTATTGTTACAGAATTTCGTCATCGAATGGATGGATCCTTGAAATCCAAATGAAGTAAATATAACAGGAACAAGAGTTGTCCATTCATTAATCTTTATTTCTTCTGCGCATTTTGGAATAAAATTTATTGGCGTTTCAAAAAATAAATCTATAACCAGTACCATAAAAATAAAAAACATTGATATGAATAAGAATTTGTTTACGTTGATAATGAAATGAGATGCAAAAAGAAAACCGAGCGCTACTCCGATCGCAGATAAAGCGATTACTACGAGTTGAGAAGCAGTATTCCCGAAAAAAGAGCATAAAATCGAAGAAAATCCGAATAAGTACGCTGCCATTAATGCAAAATGCAAAAGGATTAATAAGAAATTTCCGAAAATGCCTACCCAACGGCAATCAAATGCTCTTCCGACTTCTTTTAAAGTGGCTTCTGCATGTAAATTTAGGTTTAAGTCTGAACGAATAAGCGCAGTTAAGTAGGTCAATGCAGCGAAAAATATCATTATCGCGCAAGTATTGATAATGCCGAATTTCGCCAGCACCATAGGAAGTGAAATCATGCCCGAGCCAATTGCTGTTCCCGCGAGTAAAAACGCTGCTCCGAATTGCTTTTTCATTGTGAACCTCTAACTAACAAATAAAAAAATACAAATTATTAAAAATATTGCGCCACAAAGAAGGATTGAACCCTAAACGCGTAAAAAAAACAAAATTAAAATGAAATATCAATATCGATAATAATAAGATGAACAAAAATCGAGTGTATAGAAGAAGGCTAAAGAATCAAGAACAACCTTTGCTAACATACTATCTATCCTACCTTATATACGTTACATCACTCGCTAATTATTGTAAACTGAATTAAAAAAATATCAAATGTTTTCATAAAATAAAACAGCTACCCACCAGCTAAGCTGGTGGTTCTGCATATGCGCCTATAAGGCTAGGGTACTAGCCTTCGCCTTAAGGGCGTACCGT
>CADBNZ010000056.1 GCA_902796155.1 uncultured Pseudomonadota bacterium | reverse complement strand
TCTAACCAAAAATCAATGGTGGGCACAGCAGGGATCGAACCTACGACCACTACGATGTCAACGTAGTGCTCTACCTCTGAGCTATGTGCCCTTAACAACTGCTGGAAATATACCTTCTTGTGAGCCTGTTTGCAAGAAGAAAATGTTTGCGGGCTCTAAGCACGAAAATTCTAAATTAAAATTCATTTAAATCATAGCAATAAGCATTTAAAACCCTTGTAATATCCTCGGTTTTTGTATATCATGCGCTCCACAATATTGCTTAGGAGCTTTTATGAAGAAGAATATACATCCGGATTATCACGAGATAACGGTAGTAATGACAGATGGTTTTTCGTTTAAAACCAGATCTACGTGGGGTAAAGAAGGCGATGTCATGAAGTTGGATATCGATTCAAAATCTCATCCTGCATGGACAGGTGTACGACAGTTAGTTGATACCGGCGGACAATTGGCGAAATTTAAGAGTCGTTATCAAGGATTCGGTATTAAGACTTCTTGATTATGTCTTTATTATACGGAAGATTATGCCTTCTCTCTATATTTCGGGAGAAGGCTTTTTTGTGTTTAGGAATTTGTGTTTAAGAATTATATAAACGTGCATTTTTAGATGTTTAGATATCTATTCCTTGTTCTTTTTTCATTTTCGCTTATTGTGTTGGATTCTTGGGGAGCGAAAAAGGATCCTCCGAAGGCCTCTATTGTTGCAAATGCGAAAACAGGCGAGATTATATACGCCTCTAATCCTGATTTAAGAACGCAACCTGCATCGATGACGAAAATGATGACTTTAAAGCTGCTTTTTAAGGCCTTGAAGGAAAAAAAAGTGTCTCCGAATACGATTATACGTGTGTCGGAATATGCCGCATCTCAAAAACCTTGCAAAATAGGCTTTGAAGTAGGTGAGGGGATTACTGTTCGCAATGCTATTATGGCACTTATAACCAAATCCGCTAATGATGTTGCGGTTGCGGTTGCTGAAAGGCTGGCAGGCTCTGAAAAACGCTTCGTTCGTATGATGAACAATGAAGCACGGCGTTTGGGTATGTATTCCACTTTGTTTTGCAATGCTTCAGGCTGGAAAAATCCACGGCAGCTCACAACTGTTCGTGATATGTTAAAACTTTCGCAAGCTCTGATTAAGGAATATCCGGAATTTTTCCCTCTATTTTCTATAAAAGGCTTTTATTACAAAGGAAAGTATCACAAAAATCACAACAATCTTCTTGGTGAAAATGGGGGAATTACCGTTGATGGCTTGAAAACGGGCTTCGTATGCGCTTCAGGCTATAATGTCTCAGTAACAGCCAAAAAAGGGCGAGAACGACTGATTGTCGTTGTTGTAGGAGGAAAGACGGCCAAAAAACGAGACGCTCTTGTGCAGTGGTTATTGACTTGTTCTTTCAATAAATTGGCCAGAAGGCGTTTTATTGAGGACGAAATGCGAAAATCTTGTGCTGCGAAACTTCTTCAAGCGAGTTCAAGAAGAGCAAAAACATCGAAGAAATCCACTTCTCGTATGCAACAAATTCTCGAAAAATCAAAAAAGACTGAAAACAGCAAAGAAATTCCAGAGATTATAATTGAACAATCAAGCAGTTATACTAAAATCAATGACAACGCAAATGTGGTAGAAAACGGCAATAAAAAGGATGATATCGCACATGAAAAACGTGAAATTAACCCAATTGAACAACGGTCTGAAGGTCATAACTCGAACAATGGAGAGCCTGAACAGCGTAGCTCTGGGATATTGGGTGAAAGTCGGCGGGGTATGCGAAAATTCCTCTAATTGCGGTATTTCACATTTTTTGGAACATATGGCGTTCAAGGGAACGAAGACTCGAACGGCCAAGCAAATCGCAGATGAGATAGAGTCTGTCGGTGGTTATCTTAATGCGTATACATCTAAGGAAGTCACGGCATATCATTCGAAGTTATTGGGAGAAGACAAAGAGTTAGCAATTGATATTCTCTCCGATATTTTGCAAAATCCTACTTTTTTGAAGGAAGAATTGGAAAGAGAACGTGGAGTAATTCTGCAGGAGTTTTTTCAGACAAGAGATACTCCTGACGATATCATTTTCGATCACTTTCAGAATATAGCCTTTAAAGATCAAGCCTTAGGAACACCTATATTGGGAACTGAAGAGGTCATATCCAAAATATCATCTGATGATTTGGGGGATTATTTGTCGAATCATTATCATGCGAATAATATGATTTTTGCTGCGGTCGGAAATGTATCGCATGATGAAATTTTGGATTACGCAGATAAATATTTTTCTAAATTTAAGACAGAAGAAAAGAGTTCCGATGTTGAAATGTTTCAATATGTCGGCGGATCATATTCTGACGTTAGGGATATAGAGCAAGTTCATGCTGTTGTAGGTTTCAATGGTTTGTCATGCAAGGATCCCGACTACTACACCATGGCGATATTTTCATCGATCTTAGGCGGAGGAATGTCCTCGAGATTATTTCAAGAAATAAGAGAAAAGCGCGGTTTGGTCTATTCTATATACTCTTTTTCCAATTCATACACACAAAACGGAGTTTTCGGGGTTTATGCAGCAACTACGGCGGATAAGTTGAAAGAATTGTCAGAAGTATTGGCTGTGGAGCTTTTGAAAATGACAGAAAGTATAACTGAAAAGGAATTTCAGAGAACAAAAGCGCAATTCAAAACGAGTTTATTAATATCAAGCGAAAATAATACAGTTTTATGCGAACAATTGGTGAATCAAACGGCTGTTTTCGGTCATCCTATTTCACATAGAGAGATTATAGAGAAAATAGATGTCGTTACAATTGACGATGTTAAACGCTTGGCGAACAAAGTTTTGCAATCTGATACATCGGTCGTTACAGTCGGCAAATGCGATTGTTCGGATGTGCTTATAGCGCTAAAGGTCAATGGATTTAAGGGGTGATTTAGTTTGCGGTTTTGTTTATATCTGATTCCTAAAATGAGATAATTTTGACTACAAATACTTTCTATGGAAAGAAAAGAAATTGAAACGAAACAAATGAAATGTCAAGAAAATAAACAAGAAATAATGTTTATGGATTAACTATTGTTATTATTTCATCTCATAGGTATCATATTCACGATATGAGTGGAAAAAATTTCTTTCAGTTTTTTGGATTGCCGATTTCATATAGTTTAGATGAGGCTGCTCTTGTGCGCGTTTATTTGGAACGGCAAAGAGAGTTTCATCCTGATTCGGTTGTTGCCGATAATTGCATTAACAGTTGTGCTGGCACTTCTGTTGCAGAGCTGAATACGGCCTATCAGGTACTCATGAATCCTATTGATCGAGCAGAGCATTATCTCAATGTGCTAGGAATGCAAACTCTTGATCAGCTTCCGTCAGATTTCGCCGAGGAAATGTTTAGCATGCGCCAAAAGTTTGATTCTCTGCAAACTGAATCTGAGAAAAAAGAGTTTTGCGCGTCATTAAATCAACGTATGGCTGATATAATTTCATTATTACACGGTCTTAAAGAAGATGAGCTCGAAAAATTCGGTAGATATGCATGCTTATTACGTTTTATGAATTCGTTTTTGGAAAAAGTTGAGTTAAATGCTTACAGTCGGAATTGATTTAGGAACAACTGCCACAGTTATTGCCGTTATGCGAGACGGAGTTCCGCAGACTGTTCCTGTTGATAACGGCAGAAAAACCACTCCATCAGTTGTGAATTATGGCGAAAATGATGCTGATGATGTCGCAGTTGGGCGTAAGGCTCTGTCTAAGACGGATTATGCTCATACAGTTTTCTCTATCAAGCGCAATATGGGCAGTCGTGATAAATTTTTCGGAAAATTTCCCGAAGAAATATCTGCGGAAATACTTTCTTATGTGAAAGAAGTCGCTGAACAGAAATTGGGAGACTCAATAGAAGCCGCAGTTATAACCGTACCCGCACATTTTTCCGACGTTCAGAGGACAGCGACCAAGCGAGCAGCTTCTTTGGCTGGGATTAAGGTTTTACGTTTAATAAATGAGCCTACAGCGGCGGCGATCGCGTTTGGATTAGCAGAGAAAACAAACGGTGTGTATGCTGTCTACGATTTTGGGGGCGGAACTTTCGATTTTTCTATTTTGCGATTGGTTGACGGTATTTTTCAAGTTTTGGCTACAGGCGGAGATAACTATCTTGGTGGGGATGACATAGACAAAGCAATATTAGAGTACAATATTAATCAGTGTTGCATAGGAAAGATTACGGAATCCGAAAGATTGCGAGCGAAATTGGTCGTGAAATCCATGAAAGAACAGTGCAATTTCGGGGAATCGGTCGAAAAAGACTGCGTGCTTGATGGAAAGACGTATCTTTTCAGACTTTCGCCTACTTTGCTGAAGGAATTATCTGCTAAATATATCGAGAGAACCTTTGAAATAGCTGCTCAGGTTTTTTCAGATGCGAAGTTATCGTATTCTCAGATTGACGGCATTCTTATGGTTGGCGGAATGACAAAAATGCAGGTTGTGAAAGACACAACGAGAGAGCATTTTAAGACGCGCATTTTCGATAATATAGACCCCGAAGAAGTTGTCGCTTTTGGTGCAGCAATTCAAGCGGACTCTATTGTTAATAAAAACAGGAATACTTTGCTGATAGATGTTGTGCCGTTGACTCTCGGAATAGAAACTTTCGGTGGCGGAGTGGATAGAATTATTTACAGAAACACTCCAATTCCAACGGTACAAACGCGAGAATATACTACGTACAGCGATAATCAAACAGGTATAAAGTTTCATGTGGTTCAGGGAGAACGGGCACTTGCGAAAGATTGCAGGTCAATAGCGAATTTCGAGCTGAAGGGAATACCTCCTGCAGTTCGTGGGACTCCAAAAGTTGAGGTGCGCTTTGCTATTGACGTAAATGGTCTCTTGAGCGTCAGCGCATGCGAAAAAAATACAGGAATTGAACAAAATATCGTTGTAGAACCGACTTCCGGACTGACGGAAGACGAAATGATATCTATGCTGGAGAGTGCGCTAAAAAATGCTGCGCAAGACAAAGAAAAATCGGCTTATATTTCCGCGAAAATGGCTGCGGAAAGGCAAATTTCATTTTGGGAATCTATTATCGACGAAATTCCTGAACCTGAACGAAACGAAGTAGGGAAGGAAATAGAATGGTTAAAAGAATCGATTTCCGACGATAAAACTGAAAGCAAAGATATTTTGAGCACGATAAATAAAATTGATGATATTGTAGGACGTTTTTTGGATGACATAATCAGCGAACGCCTTAGCAAAAATCCCATAAAGATAAGCGAGGTAAAAAAGTGAAAATAACCTTTATTTTAAAAGATGGCTCAGAAAAAAATTGTGATTTTATGGATGGAGATACCATTTTAAAGATAGCGGAAAAAAATGAAATTCCGATAAAGAGCTTCTGTGAGGGATTCGGAGTCTGCGGAGCGTGTCATGTAATTGTAGAGAATCTGCATGATAAACTCCCACCTATATCCGATAAAGAAAACGATGCATTAGATAGGGCTAGCGGAGTTACAATGCATTCGCGCCTTGCGTGTCAGATTGTTTTGACGAAAAAATTAGATGGTTTGCGTGTACGCCTCACATGATCTTGTTCTGCTGTTTTTGAGGAATAACAATATCTTAGGTCGCTTTTATGCATTTCTGAAACTGTTATACATGATGTATAATCCCAAATTACAGAGAAGTGGGATATAGGTAAAAAAACGAAAGGCAAAAAGTCATTGTGAAACAGATGTTATATAGCTGGATTTGCACAAGAGGAGAAGATTATTAACACAAAATAATAAAATTTGCTATAAAAATCTCTGTCAAAGACAGCCTGAAGTAAACATATAAAATGTTTTAAAAAGAGAAGTATCGTGATTTTGTGAATAATATACCGTTGGGAGCGCTGTAACAAAGGGTTTTACGGTGGTATTCTCTTTTGCGTTTTATATCAATTCGATGTAGATCGCTCGTCCTTCAAAACGTAAAAAGGTTCTTTAGAGAACTCGTTTTTTGTTTATTATGTATAACGTTTTTACAAAAAATGATTTTTTATTTGCAAATTCTAACTTTATTTTAAGAATTAATGTGTAGAATATACAAAAGACTATATGAAATATTTATTTGAAGAGGATGATTTTATGTTTGAAAAAACATTAACGTTATTAAAATTAGTCACATTATGTTTTATTTTTAATATTAATGTCTCAGAAGCAAATCCTAATTTGTCAGAATTTGGCCAAGACTATGGGGATTCTCTTATTCCTCCAGACAGTTCATTTCGTAGTGAACCATCAGAAGAAGATAAGAACAATATGACAATCGTAGATGAATTAGCCAATTCTTTCGAAGATCCAGAGTTCAATGTGGGAACAATTAATTACTTAATTAGTAATAACAGAGACGAGTTATCTAATTCTGTTATTTATTTTTTTGTTACCGCATATAACATGGAAAAATTTGCTCCATATTTAGCGCATTCTTTGAAGCTTAACTATGAGAGATTAAAGCAATATGGTGTAGATTTGCATGTCAGACTCAAGTGTGACGGAAGAGTAGAAGATTCTGAAGCATTTTCAAAAGCATTTGACGAAGAACAATTCCCGCGTAGCAATATCAAAATAACGAAAAATGATCAAAACAAAGGTTGTGCCCAAACCAGATTAGAACAGTTACTGGAAGCAAAAGGAGAAATAGAAGAAAGTATTAGGTTAGGGAAGAATGTTTGGATTTCTATATTTGATGGAGATGATATGCTTCACCAAGATAGTCTACTACTACGTCTTGTCATTGGACTTCACACAGGATCAGATGCTGTAACAATGCGTCGTTTCTTCTCTAGATGTGGCGAATCTAAAGAAGTTTTAGATGGAGTACGTAGCTTATTGACTCGTAGTATTGATACCGAATCTTTCTTAACAAGAAGAAATTATGGGATATCAGACTATACGGACAATTTACTAGATGCACGTAATTTGTATGCTAATGCTGGCTTTAGTGGTCAACCTCCCCTTAATGAAATTTCGCAAGGACAAGAACGAGATGATGTCGATTTAAGCACTCTAATGGCATTGGATCCATATTACCTTGATGTTATAGAAGTTTTTTCAGGAAATACGCGTAATAATCCTCCAAGAGCTTTAGATGCTCCATTGATTGAAAATATTTTAAACGGTAAACATCAACCGCCATATACTCCTTTGCTTTTTTATGTGCAACAATCAAAATCTCTTGAACACACACAGCTTGAACTTCTCTTAGAAAACCATTGGAGTAATGAGCAGAATTTTAGGAGATATTTAGAAAAATGCACGAGTGGCACTTTGTTTTTCTATGATATGCATGATACATGGCTTTTATTTGGAGCATTCAACAAGATAAGTGACAAATTCCTTGTAACTCCAGAGCAAAATAAAGAGATAGATAGAGAAAAACTATTAGAGACATTTCAATATAATCACCGGCTAGCACTGGAAATGGAGCGGTTTTTAGATGAAAAAATCGGTAAAGGAGTTCTTGAAAAGTATATCTGGGAACCGAAAAAAGATGAATTGTTTCGTTCTACAAATATAAAAGAGCTTTTAAAACAAGATATGAAAAAACCTTTGTCTCGTGAGTTTATGGAGTCGTTTTATAAAGATGTTTTTGATACTATCTTTGCAGGACAACGTTCAAATCCAATAGAGTAAAGGCTCAGCTTCTGAGCCCTTATTACTCCTTAAAAGCTTTTAGATTTGATGAAAGACAAATTTGTTCTGTGCATCTCTATTATTAGTGAATTCCTGGACCAGAACAAAGCAAGGAAGAGAGAATGTAATGGCTCTAAAAAAAACGATTTCCGCTAATAGCCCTCTTGCAAAAGTAATTTTAATGACTTTATAGATTCTGATAATCAAAGGTTCAAAAAGGCTAATTTCGACTTTTGCAAGAACTCTAATCTTAAGATGCGTTTTCAGCCTCTTTTTCTGAAGAGTTTGTTTCTTCCTCGTCTTCATCTTCAGAATTGGCTTTTTTACATATTCTTCTGCTTCTCGTTTGTATGCATTCGCGATTTCTTTTAAATCAGAAAGTTGTTTTTTGGTTATGTATGCTTTCGCAGAAGCTATAAGAATTACGATATTATAATTTTCTACGGATTCTTCGATATTGTGCGTCCGCAACGTCCGTGAAAATATCTTTCTCCGAGAGATTTCGTCGGATTATTTTCAGCTTCTGATGGAAGGAATTTAAAGCGGGCTTTTGTACATTTTTCCGTAAATAGATTTATATTATCCGCTATTTTTGGTAACGGCTTGCTTTTATCCTGAAGAAAAACAAATATTGCTGTATCTGTAAGATTAAACGAAGTTCCTTTCGGCCAAAAAACTCCAATTAAACCGTTCTCTCCTTTGAAAGTGTGATAACCCCATCCATCAGGGCATCTTATAACGAAATTGTTTCTTTCATCAGTATCAGGAGTATCGATCGGAACGGCAGGCGTTTCGGCAAATGTAAAAAACATAAAAACTAAGAAAGCAACTAACTTCAAAGTTTAACCCTCTTCTTTTAATGAAGCCTAACATAAAAATGCAAAGAAAAAGTTACTAATTGCATTATTAATTGAGTTTTTTGGATTTTTTTATGAAAAATGTGGTGTTATTGCGCAATTATTTTAATTTTCTAAAAATTTTTTGATTTTTGTAAAAAAGCTTGACGCAAGTATAGATTTGTTACATGGTATTTCAAAGCAGCTTTTAGTAACTATAGATAATAGCCCTCTTGCGAAAGTAAGATATAGGAACAAGGAAAAGGAAAGATTTTTCTACAGGCAAAAGTATAGGCTTTGAGAACCGCAAATTATAGATAGTGGCGATAATATTGAATCTAAGATGGTGTTTTTTCTTACCGGAATAGTATTTCTGCTGAATTTTTTACGGTCTTTGAATCGGAATTTTTGTCGCATCCATTAAGATTGTTTCTAAATCAGATTGGATTAACAACCGCACCTGCTAAAATTGAGTCGATTCTTTGAAAGTGTCGATAGAGATATTCGATTTTCATCGAGATCAAAAAGCATCTTCAAAAACTGAAAACTCACGTAAAATCGATAGTCAATCGGAACTAACGGAACTTCGTTCTCCAGCGTTTTTAGCTTCGAACTTCGCCCGAAAATTGTCTTATTCCTTTGAATTTCTGCCAATGGCCTTGTTGCAGCTAACTTTAAAAAATTCTTTATAATTATCTCCTTTTTAGCTGAGTTTCTCTCTTTTGACCTTTTCTTTCTACTCTTTTCTTACCTTTCGCTATAGATTTATCAAAAGCATATTTTAATCTCGCTAATTTTGTCCTCAACACCGCTAATTCTGCATCTATTTGCGATATTCTAGCAGAACTTTTCCGTTTTTCCTGCAATGTTCCCGTACCTAATCTCACAACACCACAAAGGCCAAAAGTATGTGTACAAGGCCGTATGGGGCCCTGCGTACCCAAGAAGCGACTCCTTACACTCCTCTCTTCCAAAAGTGCAGAAATCTTCCGATCTATCATATCTCGCTCAACTTTTTTCTCACGTTCCTGCACTGTCACAACCTTAGTTTGTTGAGTAGCTAAATTCATCATCATCGTATTCCGTTTTCTTTGTTTACTTAATATACTGCTTCTAAGCTCTCAATGTGGTGCTTGTACTCTTCATTCTGCGCTATGACTCTTGTTAGCTGCTCTTGCAAAACTGGGGTTTGTTGCCTGTTTTGCTCCTCTAATCTTAGAAATATCCTTAACAGCTCTTCTTTACTCAGGCTGTCATAATCAATATTTGGATTTTGCTCGAAACTACCAATGGGGCTTTCTGAAGATCTTTGCTGAATATCAACGGCTTCTACTGGTATATTAGCAATGCTACTTCCAAAATTTAAATCACTATCCATTGGAGTCATTCCGTGTCCATCCGCATACGGCAATCCCAAAGTAAAAACTAACGCATGAACCAAAATGACTGACTTTACTCTCATAATTTTACTCCACTATCTCTAGGATAGGTTAAAATGAAAAAAGCCAAAATTCAATCTGTGATTGATATTTTTTAGGTTCCGGACTGGGCTTTTTAGAAGATACATTAAAATGGATTAAGCAAATAACAAAAAAAACAATATGCAATTCTAGTGAGGATATAAGGTCACTGCAGAAAAAGTTTTGGTGATAATGAGCTCTCATAGAATTCAATTTATTTACTACGAGTTAATTTATTTGTAATTATTTGCTTATCCATACATTATACCATACACCTTTTTCAAAATGATGGTGTCCAAACTCCATTATATATTTCATTCATTAGCTCCAAGGTCTTTCGATATGTTCCGTAGATGTTTTTTTCATTTCTTCCAAATAAATCAGTTCTGCTAATTAGTTCGTTCCTTTATTCAAAATAAAGTTGATATTGCCGGAATTCTTTGCGTTTTTGTCCTTTGTTACGATGATTTTTCTGCCTTTGACGTTTGCTTCATACGTATTTTTATCGATTTTTGCGATATATTTGAGGCAGGCTTTTGAGTTGAAGTTTTTGCGTTTTTCGATTCCAACAGAGCGGCTCCAGCTGTCTGCCATCGAACGGAAATATCCCAAATGGTTGAAGCAAGCTGCGTCTTCGGTTCGGATTCCGATTACTTTTGCATTCGGTGCTACAAAAATATCGGGAATCGGTTGGGTGAAGTACAGGAAAATTCCAGAAAACATTCCGACAAGTCCCATAAACCGTATTTTGTGATGAATTAACGTGAATAATAAGAAGGAAACGACAATTATTGCAAAAACTGTATTTGTTGGTGTTGGCATTACGAAGAAAGAGCCGGGCAGCTGCGCTGTTTTTTCGGCGACCTTCATTAATAGGTCGATGCCTAATCCCGCAAGTGAAATTATCGGCTGTGATATGCCTATTGGCATTAGAAACAGAGCAAACATTAGCATTGGCATTACATAGAATGTCATTAATGGAATGCTTACAATATTTGCCAATATGCTGTTTAAGGTCAGCTTGTTAAAGACAACTACTGATATAATTGATGTTGGTATGGAAGCTATTATCGTAGTTATAACTACTTCCGAAAGCCACTTAAGAAATCTTGGTGCGCCAAATTCAGATTCAACATAGGCGATTATGGCGATTACGGCGCCAAATGACATCTGAAAGCTCGGAAACATTACCACTTCAGGCGAATATATCATAATTACAGTTGCAGCAACTGCTACAGAACGCATTGTAAAAGCTGTTCGGTCGAACAATATAGCGATTACTACCACTGTGTGCATGATGAAAGCCCGAATTGATGAGACGGAGCATCCGGAAATCTGCAAATAAAACAGAACGATTAGCCACGATACTACTGCCGCTATCTTTTTTGTATCGAAAAACATGGAGATCGGAGTAATACAGCACAAAAGCAGCCTTGTAATGAAAAATATGAAAAATCCGATAATTCCTATATGCAGTCCTGATATGGCGAGGATGTGTGCAGTGCCTGAATTAGAGAAGTTTGCGCGAATTTGTTTTGTTATGCCTGCTGTGTTGCCTGTCGTGAGAGCTTTTGCGATTGCAGCCGTGTTTTTCGGAAGACATTTTTCAATGATTTTGTTTATAGAATGCCTCATTTGCTCTATATAAACTCGCAAAGTCGCTTGTTCGCATTTTTGAATTATTTTCGGCGGTTTTATTATGAAACCACGGGCGCTGATTCCTTTGAAATACTGCTGCTTTTTGAAATCGTACGCACCGGAAAATGCTTGCGCTCGAATAGGTGCCAGCGATGCGCGAAATAGAACTCTTGATCCCGGAATATAATCTAGAGCGGAGTTACGAGCTTTTTCACCTATCCAAATTAAATGCAGTTTGTTGAATTTCTTGCATAATTTGTTGGCTTCATCATCATATTTTCGGCTTGCGTTTGAAACAATGAATTTCAATCCTTTTTCGGTTGTTTCGCATGAATCTATTGTTGCGACAAAAGACATTGGCTTTTTTACGTTTTCGGTAATCATAAAAGTATCGACCGAACGCGTTCTGATTTGTGATATTAAAAATCCAAATGTGATTAATAAAAATCCTGAAAGAATGAAATTTGTAACATATTTATAGGTCAATCGTTCGGGTTCTGCCGCATTTTTTTGCGAAAAAAATTTGTAACCGACAAATAATGCTAAAGAAAAAAGGAATGCGCACCAACTAACGAAGAAATGGGGTTCTTTATCCAATGTGAAATAGATACAAATACCAATTCCGATTCCTACAGGTACCAGATTGAACAGCCTATGTTTTTCTATTTCAAAAAAATTATCTATCGTATCAAATAGAAAAGACAATTTCATATCCATATCAGCACATCATGACTTTTTACTCTTCTGTTTTCATTTACTACCTAAATTTTAAAATATATAATGCTCACAAATGATTTATTATAGGTAAACGTATACCATGGGAAAATGTCATACTGATTCAGCCTGTTCATCAAAAATAGTCACGCGATTCGCTCCTTCTCCTACGGGATTCCTGCATATTGGTGGTGCAAGGACTGCTTTATTTAATTGGCTGCTTGCACGGCATTACGGCGGTAGATTTTTGCTCAGAGTTGAGGATACCGATAGAGCCAGATCTACGCAAGAAGCGGTCGACGCAATTTTTAACGGCCTCAAATGGCTTGGCATAGAATGGGATAGCGAACCGGTTTTTCAATTTTCTCGCGCCCAACATCATGTAGATTTGGCTAAACAGCTTGTTGAGCAAGGAAAGGCGTACTATTGCTATTGTACTCCTGAAGAGCTGGAAGCTATGCGAGAAGAAGCAAAGGCGCGCGGCGAGTCTCCGAAGTATAATGGTATGTGGCGAGACCGTGATTCTAGCGCTGCTCCTAAAGGCGTTTCTCCCGTTATAAGATTGAAAGCCCCACTTGATGGCGAGACAATTCTGCATGATATCGTTCAAGGCGACGTTATAGTAGCAAATTCACAGCTTGATGATGTGATTTTGGTACGTAGTGATGGCACACCAACTTTTATGCTTTCTGTTGTAGTCGATGACCATGATATGGGAGTGACTCATGTCGTGCGTGGAGACGATCATCTCACCAATACATTCCGCCAAATCCAGATTTACAACGCATTTGGCTGGCAGATCCCGCAATATGGACATATTCCGCTTATTCATGGGCCTGATGGGGCGAAGTTATCCAAGCGGCATGGTGCTCTTGGCGTGGAAGCGTACCGCGATATGGGATTTTTGCCCGAAGCTGTGTGCAATTGCCTTTTGAGGCTCGGCTGGTCACATGGAAACGATGAAATAATATCTATGCAACAAGCGATAGAGTGGTTTACAACAGATAACCTGGGTAAATCTGCGTCACGCTTGGATTTTCAGAAGATGGAAAAACTAAATTCCCATTATATGAAGGAGGCGGACAATCAAAGATTGCTGGATATTCTTTTGGGATTTGATAAAAATATTTCAGAAGAGAAACAGAAGAGACTGTTGTTGGGGATGAATGGTCTGAAACAGCGTGCGAAAACAACTTTAGAGCTGCGTGATATGACATCTATTTACACGGAAGATTATACGCCGCCAGTTGCTTCTGATTCTGCAGTGATCGAAATTCTGAACAGTGCTCGTGAGTTTTTACAGGTCTTAGATGATTGGACTGAAGAGAAGCTCGATCTGTGTTTGCATGATTTAGCAGCTAAAAAAGAGCTGGGATTCGGCAAAATCGCTCAACCTTTGCGCTCTGTTTTGAGCGGACGCAAAATTACTCCTGGTATTTTTGAAATGCTGTTTGCTTTTGGAAAAGATGAATCTATGCGGAGATTAAATATAGCTCTCGGGCAATCGTAAGCGCGTTTTTTTTATGTAGTTATGGTGTTTGTATGAAAAAAATTTTTGGTTCAGTTGCTGTTTTTGTAACTACCTCTCTTTCTGTGCAGGCGATTACGCTTGAAGAAGCTCTGATTGCGGCATTTTTGAATAACAAAGAGTGGGCGGCGAACAAAACCGATAAACGTGCGGCAGAAGAAAGATATGAGCAGGCTATTTTGGCCTTTCTACCTAATGTAAGCGGAACAGTATCTGCAAATAGAGAACGTACCGATAGGAGAAGTTCTTTTCTCGGAGTTGATAGAGGCATAGAAAATGTAGAATCGACAGGGACAAACATGAGTCTTACTGTCAGTCAGAACATATTTAATGGCTTTTCGACTACAAATACTATGGCGGCAGCCGAGCATTCCAATAATGCGGCTTTTCATAAACTAAAAAGTGAAGAGCAAGGCCTTGTTTTAAGTGTAGTTAATGCGTATACGGAAATTTGGTTCTGTCGCAAGCGCTTGGATGCGCTTAAAAAGATGGTCGAGAACCTTAAAAATACAATGCAAGCTCAACAAAGCAGTTTCGAAGCAGGAATGGCTACTCCTACAGATGTCGCAGAAGCAGAATCGAAATATCAAGGAGCTATATATTCCATGATAAATTCAGAAACGGAGCTTATGACAGCTGAAGCGGATTTTGAAAGACTCACGGGAAAGCAGGCGGATGATGATATGAGCCTCCCTGATTTCTCATTTGAATTACCGAAATCTCTCGACAAACTCATGGAAAAAGCCCTGACCTCCAATAGTTATATAAACATGACGAAATTGCAGGAACAGGCCGCACTGAAAAATCTTTCGGCTGTACGTGGGCGTCTATCGCCATCCTGTGACGCTACTCTGTCAGCGAGCAAAAGCCTATCTAAAGAACGAGTTAGGGGCGCAAGGCAATTAGAAGCTGATCCAAAGCATTATTCTGCCTCAGTTACTGTGACTGTTCCGATTTTTAGCAATAGCAATGGCAGTAACACCTATTCTCAAATAGAGATAGCGAATCAAGAGGCCTTAAAAGCCCGTTTTTCTGCTGAAGATACGGTTTTAAAGGTAAAAAGAGAGTGTGTCGTAAACTGGAACAAATATAAATCCACTATTGCTATGATAAAAGCCAGCCGGTCGGCAGTTAAGAGCGCAGAATTGAGCTCTGAAGGGAATATCGAAGAAACAGCTCTTGGAATGAAATCGAATACCGATGTTTGGGCAAAGGAAAACAACTTGCTGGAGTCCAGAGTCAACCTTGCGAAATCTCAAAAGGAAAGGATTGTCGCAGCTGTTACATTGCTTTCTCTTACAGGAGATTTGAGTGTTAATTCGATACTAAGTAATATTGACATTCAAAAAAGGAAATGTAATAAACAGCGACAACAGCAAACAAAAGGCTAGAGGAGGAAGCTTATAATGGAAAACAAAACATCAGAAATGTCATTAGATGAAGTTTTATCATCCATAAAAAAGATGGTAATAGATGAAGAATCTCCTGTTTTAGAGCTGACAGAAATGGTGTCAGACGACGGCAGCATTGTTAGCATAAAAAAGAAAGATAATAATGACGCGAAAATCGAAAATAAAAGCAACGATATGAGCTCGTTTTTGAAGTTGATACAGGAAGATGTTTCAGAGGCAGCGCAAGAGATGGCAGAAGTGCCGGCAGCTGCGATAAACAGCAGTCATATTGAACAGACCGCCGAATGTTGCAAAACGTCTGTTGATGCGAAGATAGAAGAAAAACCTCATCATCTGCCGGAAAATGTACTTCATGAACTCATACGTGAAGCAATAACTCCTTTGCTGAAAGATTGGCTCGATAAAAATCTACCGTCTGTTATTAACAAGATTGTTGAAAATGAAGTGAAGAACTTCCTTTATAGTAGAGAAAAAAGCAATTAAAAGAATTTTTGTTGCTCTAACAACAACCTTTACGGGCTAAAGCATCTACGCGTTCATTAAATTCGTTTCCGTCATGCCCACAGACCCATTGCCATGTAATTTTTCGATCTTTGGATACTTCCAGCAATCTTCTCCATAAATCTTGATTTTTTACGGGTTTTTTATCTGAATTTCGCCAATTATTTTTTATCCAGTTGTTAATCCATTGGGTGATTCCGTTTTTAACGTATAAACTATCGGTGTACAGTGTTATTTCAGATTCTTTTGGTACAGATTCGAGCGCCTTTATTACTGCAATCAGTTCCATTCGATTATTTGTCGTGTCAGATTCCCCGCCAAAAAGCTCTGAAGTTTTTTCTCCGTCTACTATAAACACTCCCCAGCCTCCAGGGCCTGGGTTTCCGCTGCATGCTCCATCTGTGTATATGGTTACTTTTTTGCAATTAGAAGAGCAGGGTAGGGTAACTTCTGCGTCGATAGTGCCTGAAAAAACGTAATCTGCAGCAGCTGTTTGTATACAATTTCCGTTGTCGAGAAATTCTACTTTCAAATTTCCACCTTTTTGATGTACGAAAATAGTATTTGTAAGAATAAAACTGCCTTCTTGTTTGACAGCTATGGATGCAGCAAGAGCTCCACTGCCGCAAGCAAGAGTTAATCCAGCACCTCGTTCAAAAACCATCAGTTCAATTGTGTCGTCTGAAATTTTCTTTACAAAACCGACATTGATTTTTTGTGGAAAGATAGGGTTGTTTTCGATTCTTTTCCCTATTTCCTTTATGGCTTCTATTGATGGCATATCATCTACGAACAGGACTAGATGAGGATTGCCGACATTTACTTGAAATGCTCGCTGTATATTCGGTTTTTCAGTTCCGCTGCATAAATCAGAGTCAGGAATATTGGAAATATCAAAAGAAGTTACTTCTATTTCATTATTCCAACAGATTGAAATATCATCTTTGCTTTTTGTGTTAATCTTAAATGATTTTTTATCGGCAATCATAATGCAATTGTCTGCATTCTTTAAACGCAGCATTAATAACCCAATGCATCGAGTCGCATTGCCGCACATTTCCGCTTTACTGCCATCTGAATTAAAAAAATCTACTTTTACAGTGATTGAAGAGCTTCTGAAATCGATTATTTTATAAAGAACGACTAAATCGCAACCAATTCCGAAATGTCTATTACTTATTTTTCGGAAAAAATCAGCAGGGAAGGGGACAGCAGTCGGAAATTGTTCTAAATCGATCATAACGAAATCATTTCCCAAAGACTGCATCTTGCAGAAATTTATTAACATGAGATCGTTCCGTTACTTAAAAGGCTTTTTGTGATGATTTTTCCGCGTTCAACTGCTGGCTGATCGAAGGGAGTAACTCCAATTAAATTACAAACAGCCGGTACCTCTATCATAAAATGCATAAACAATTCTCCGAGAATCTCTGGAGTTATTGCTAGAATCTCGAATTTTCTTAAAGGACGTTCTTTTTCAAGCAAAGAATTTATAGTTGCGTCACATTGTGCTTCAAATATATCAGAAACTTTCTTTCCGTTAAGATATGAGAATTTTTCAGGAAGATTGCTGTTGCTAATTGACATATCACAAGGTTGTTTTTCATAAAAAAATGAGAAGCATTTATCAGAACAACCATCAAGATACAGTTGCAATTGACTATGCTGATCTACAGAACCACGAGCAGTTATAGGAGTAATTCCGATTCCTGATTTTCCTGAGCTTTCGGCGTAAAGTTGTGCGAGCCATGCTGCGAAAAACATTAGTTTGTCCGAATACATGAAAGAAACATGATTCGTAATATTTTTTCGAACATTCTGAAAAACAAAGGCTGCCCCAGTTTTTATATTCTCTAAATTCCCGTGCAGAATTTTCTTTCCGCCATTGCGTATTTCGATTGGATCAATTCCGCATATAAGCGCTGGCAGCATTCCGACAATGGAGAACACAGAAAAACGCCCTCCGATGGTATTCGGGTGGTCCAAACAAAGACAATCATTATCGATGGCTATTTGTTTCAGCGCAGAAGGTTTATCTTCTGTAATTATAACGACCTTTGATGATAAATCTTGAGCTGTAAACAACTTTGAGACTAACAAAAACTGAGTAATAGTCTCTAAAGTTTCCCCTGATTTCGATACGCATAAGATACCAACTTTGCTTAAGTCTTTTGTGTCGCTAAAAATCGTATTTAAAGTACAAGGATCTAGGTTACTTACAAACTTGATATTTTTTCTTGTAGAATTTTCGTAACTTTTTGATATTTCATAAATACATTGCGCTCCCAAACTTGAGCCGCCTGTACCAAGTATTAAAAACTCATCGTGAGTATTGAGCCATTTTTGTAGTCTCTCAGTTTTTAAACATTCTAAATCGTCTGTACGGTCTACGATTGAGAAACAATCGAGCTTCAACAGGTCATTCAAGAATCCAAAATTTGGCTCTTTTGAGTCGGCTGTAGATAAAATTTTCTGATTAATCATGTTTTTCTATCCTATTTCCTATTTTTCAGGCATTATCGTAGATATAACGCTAGGGTCATTACGGAATAAGATTTTAGCTTGAACGTTTATCCTGTCTAAATCATATTTGCGTGCAAATTTCGGATAACCAACAACGAAATCAAAGTCATATCCTGCACCTATTTTTCTGGAAATGCGACCAACAACGTCAAACATGTCATGTCCAACTAAACTATACGATTCGAGAATCTTCTTCAGCGCTTTTTCTGCCTGCTCTTTGCTTATACCATCTGACGCAATATTTTTTATTTCAGTAAGTACGGCAGTTGTTATATCAGATGTTTTTTCTGAGTCACGAGCGGTAAACATTATACACAAATCGCCGTAATCATAGTTCCAAGATGAATAACTTATGGAAATTGACGCGACAAGTTTCTGAACATCAACGAGTTCGGTTTGCAAAATATCACTCATGGCATTGATAAATATTTCCGTTGCAAGCGCATTGTCTTTATCGCTTCTGTAATTTGGTATTCTCCAATACATCTCCACCATAGGAACATTTATTTGATTACTATATCTTGTAACAGCAATTGTTGAACCATGATGTGGCGGTTCCTGCATTCTTTCGATTTTTGATTCGTTCTTTTTCTCTTTTCCAGCAAAATACTTTTTCACCAGATCCATAACTTCATTTTTCGAAACATTGCCCGAAATAATGATTGTTACTCGATTATCTGCGTAATTTTTCTCTTTGAAACGCCTTATGTCGTCTTCGGAAATTTGTTTCAGACTTTCGAATGTGCCTTCTATATCTGCTCCGTATTTAGAATGCCAATACAAAGACTTCATGCTTTCTCTGTGAATAACATTTTTATCAATCTGATTTTTACTGAGTAGACTTTGCTCAATGCTTTGCTTTTGAACAGCAATTTCTTCTTTAGAAACTGAAAAATCCGAATATATTTGCCCGAAATTTTTTAAAATACCATCCAGATTTTCTTTTTTACCGAGTACATAGTAGGTACTTTGATCATATCCGACATACGAATTTATTTCCGCACCGTAATGTAATGTATTTCCGTTGTCATTGAGCTTTTTGACGTACAGTTTTGAGAGCAGATTCGCCAATCCTTCTTTTTCTATCTCGTCGGTACTTCCGCAAGAAACGCAAAACATTACCAACACCATATCTGAAGAATTTGCATCGATAAAAATTACTGATACTCCGTTATCTAATTTTTCCTGATGTACATTGCGATATTCTTCTTCAGCTTGTACTGAAAACTGAGGCGATAAAAACGCCAATATCAAAGCGAAAATGATTTTTTTGAACATCGCAAACTCCTCTCTAGAAAATAATTACAAAAAAACAGGCTGAACAATCAATTATCTTACTTTAAGCACGGCGGGACAATAAGTTTGTTCGTTGATGTTTCATGTTGAGTATCGATTTTTTCATTCTCGATACCTCCGCAAGCAGCCAGCAAAAGTAATATCAAACAAGATGCGCAATATTTCATGATCTTTTCTCCTTTTCTTCTAAATACGAAATTATGAACAAAGTAACAACTCCTATAACAATGGCAGAGTCCGCAATATTAAAGGCCGGCCAATGATATTCATATAAATGAAAATCCAAAAAATCAATAACAGCGCCATAAAATATGCGATCTATGATGTTCCCGATTGCTCCTGCGATTATTGCAGCAATCGGAAGCCTGTAATATGGTGCCTGTTTTCTTGCGAACACAATCAAAACAGCGGTCGCACCAATGGCCACAGCAATTAAAAGGGAAGGGGAGGCCATGTTATTAAACATTCCGAACGTAACTCCTTTATTTTTTACAAAAACAATATTAAAGAAAGGAGTAATAGTCCAACTTTCCTCTACTAAGTAAGAGACGACCGCCAATTTAGTCAATTGATCAGTGATTAGCACAAATATTGCGGCAAAGATACTCAAGCATTTTGAGCTAAAACACTTTGGCATCTCTCGCATAATTGTCCTTTCAAAGATGTTGAGATTTTCCAGCACCTTTCGCATTTTTCTCCGTCTGCTATGTTCACAACAACACCGATATTTTTCAAATCATCGCTGACAAAAGCGTCATCTGGAATTTTTTCGCAGTGAATCTTGAACTCTGATGTTATCGCTATTTCTTCCCATAAAGTTTCATCTTTCATTGGAAGGATATTTTCAGGATCATACAAATCTATGCTTGCTTGCAAACTTGAACCAAGCTTCTTGTCTTTTCTCGCAATTTCGATTGCCGTTGTTACAGAGCGCCTAATTTCTTTAACCTTGTTTATTTTTTCGAAAATTTCAGAATTAAACCACTCTTTTTCAGCTGCAATAAATGTCTGGAGATGAACACTGTTTTCTTTGTTATTTGCGTCTTCCTTTTTAAAACTTAACCAAGCTTCTTCTGCTGTAAATACCATTATAGGAGCCAAGCGTCGCACAATATGTTGGAATAGGATGTGCAGCACCATGCGATACGCTTTGCGTTTCGAATCATCTTTATAATCGCAATACAAGCAATCTTTGCGAATATCAAAGAAAAACGAAGACAAATCATTCGCGCAGAACATGTACAGAGTAGAAAAATACTTATTTATGTCATATCGCTCGATACATTCATCAAGTTCTTTTTCAGTCTCTGCGAGTTTATGAAGCGCCCATTTTTCCAAATCTGGAAGCTCGTTATAAGGGACAACTTCCTTTTGGGCGTTATATTCATGCAGAGCGCCAAGCATATATCGCAGAGTATTGCGCAGTTTCCTATAAACATCCTCAAGCTGCTTAAGAATATTGATACCAAGTTTCAAATCCTGCGTAAAATCGCTGCTTGATACCCACATTCTAAAAATATCCGCGCCCCATTTTGCGACAACCTCATCAAGGGTTATTACGTTTCCCAGAGATTTCGACATTTTCCGACCTTGTTCATCGACGATAAATCCATGAGTCAAGACAGCCTTAAACGGTGAATTGCCGAAAACTCCACAGGAGTTCAAAAGGGAATGCTGGAACCATCCACGATGTTGATCAGAACCTTCAAGATACAAATCCGCAGTAGTTGAAGCATCATTTTGCCTCAATACATAAGCATAAGTCGATGAGCTTTCGAACCAAACGTCCATCGTATCCATATTTTGTTCATAATCATCAGCCGAATATTCATCTCCGAGGAAATCCTGCGCATTACGAGCAAACCAAGCGTTGGAACCTTCTTTCTCGAAGATATCCGCTATTCGCTCGATTACGTTCATATCTCGCAAAGGCTCTCCAGTCTTCTTATTTATGAATATTGGCAGAGGTACACCCCATACACGTTGACGAGATACGCACCAATCTCCGCGATTTTCGACAAAAGCCTTGATTCGATTATAGCCTTGACGCGGAATCCAGTTTGTTTTTTCAATCTCCTCAAGCGCCTTTTTCCGCAATCCATTTTTATCCATGCTTATAAACCACTGAGGCGTTGTCCTGTATATCAGAGGAGCTTTTGACCTCCACGAATGCGGATAACTATGAACGATAGTACATCTGTGAATAAGCGCATTTACGGCCGCCAGTTGACCTAAAATATCTTCTTCGACCTTAAAAACGTGTTTTCCTGCAAATAACGGCACATGATCGTAATAAAGACCATTGCCTCCAACCGTCTGTGGAAGAGGGATATTGTGCTTTTGGCACAGAGTAAAATCCTCAACTCCGTGTTCAGGTGCTGTATGAACTAATCCTGTTCCTGACTCTATTTCAACATGATCACCATGATATAGAGGCACGTCAAAATCGTATCCGAAATCATGAAAAGGATGAAGACAAATTGTTCCCGCAAGGTCTTTTCCGTCAATTTCCGTTAATTTCTTAACCGAAAGAGATGTTGTAGTCGCGAAATTTTCTACCAAATCTTTCGCTACAAGCATTTTTCGCCCATCTATTTCGAGCAAACTGTAAATAATGTTCTCAGAATAGGCTATTGCTCGGTTTCCAGGTAAAGACCAAGGAGTTGTAGTCCAAATAATGCAATAAGCGTCTTTCAAAGCTTCAACATTGGATGATTTCACCTTAAAAGCCACGTAAATACTTGTGGATTTCTTGTCCATATATTCGATTTCGGCATCTGCCAGAGCTGTTTCCTCAACAACTGACCAAAACACAGGACGTTCGCCACGGCAAAGAGTTCCGTCGGCAATAAATTTTCCCATGCACCTTATAACAGTCGCTTCTGATTTCGGATTCATTGTTAAATATGGATTATTCCAATCGCCATTGACTCCAAGACGTTTGAAACCTTCTCTTTGAACATTTATCCAATGTTCAGCAAACTGTTTACACATATCTCGAAATTCAGGAATTGCTATATCACGTCTATTTTTTCCAGATTTTTTCAACTGTTCATCGACTTTCCATTCAATAGGAAGACCGTGACAATCCCATCCAGGCACAAATGGCGCGTCAAATCCCAACATCTGCTTCATGCGAACAATGATATCTTTCAAAACCTTGTTCATAGCGGTTCCGGCATGCGGAGTACCATTTGCGAAAGGAGGCCCATCATGTAAAACAAATTTTTTGCGATTTTTCGATATTTCTCTCAATTTTCCGTAAATATCTGACTTTTCGAAATGTTCCAAAATCTCAGGCTCTTTCTTGGAGAGAGAAGCTCTCATCTGAAACTCTGTTTGAGGAAGAAAAATAGTATCCTTAAAATTTTCTGGCATAACAAAAACCCTATACGAACACCGCCATTATATAGGAATCCGCACATTGAAGAAACAGAATTAAATAAGATTTAATTGATTGTTTACGAGAAATGATGTATATGATCGGCATACGCTGATTATTTTGCGTTTTCTTTTCTTGTGCTGGATTAGCTCAGCTGGTAGAGCGGCTGATTTGTAATCAGTAGGTCGATGGTTCGAATCCGTCATCCAGCACCACTTTATTTGGTTTCTTTATCTTTTTTTAAAAAACGAATAAAAATTTTAACAAAATTAACCCTTTCTTAACTTACATAGTCTAATATAATAAAAGTTTTTAGCAAAAAAGGAGAAAATATTATGAAAAAGTCACTTTATATCATAGCTTATTGTTGTTTTTCTTTATTGGAAGCCAATTGTAACGGATTATCATCAGATGTAAAAACGAATGGGGTAGGGAGTGAGGCTCTTCTAAAAGAACAGCAGTCTATAATTTCAGAATTTTCAGAACAAATTCAATCCAGCGAAATCGTATCTTTATTAAATAAACTCACCGCGAATTCAATAGTTGTCACAAGTGACTCACTAACGAGTATAAAAGAAAATCCGGAATCCGCTTTAATAAAATTAGATATGTACGATGGAGCAAATCTTCCTATTTTTACAAGACAATCGCTAGACCACATACTTTCAAGTGAAGATTCATCGTTTAAGAAATTGCTAGGCAAAATAGAAAACAACAAAAAATTGCATACAACTCTTACTAAGATTCAAACTTGTTATTGGGTACGTTGCAAGAATATATATTCACTCTTGAAAGACTGGCAGTTTCGACTTCTGCTTCTGAAAAGAAAGAATATGAAAAAAAGAAGCATTCTTACGAGAAATTACTATTGCCGAAAGGAAGCACAGGACGAGAAGGGGTTTTGAAAGCTGCCATACTTACTGCGGCGGTTCTTAGAAAAAGTGCTGAAGATGACCAAAATCTTATAAAAAGATTCAAAAAGATATACGTGCAACTGTGTAACTTATCAAAATTAGGTGAATTTTCCAAAAACAAAAGTGGCATCAGAAAATGTATAGGATATGGCACAAAAGCCGTTGCTGATTCCGATATAGAAGTGAAAATAAATAGTCTGCAAGCCTCATTTACTGCACAAGCTCCACAAATTGAAAATATCACAGCAACCGCAATACGAAAAACGGTAAACAGAAGTCCACTCCCAGAGGAAAATGGAAAATATATGACCCTTAAATTTTCTCTGCCTCTGTATTCTACTGGCGTAGTTGGTATGGCTATACTAAGAGAAAGATTCAAAAGTGTCTTTGCCGCGGTTTCCAAGAAGAAAATTCCATTCAATTTTGACGATTTTACCGCTGTATCAAAGGCGTTCGGTATAACTAAAGGCGTAAGCACAGCTGCAAATGCTCTTACATCAGTAGCTCCTGTCGGTGTAAGTGCCTCTGGCAGTTCAGACTTTACCTTTGTTTGGAGATATGTTGAACCCCTTAAAGATACATCTGATATAGTACCGCTTCCGGGGCAAGAGTTGCTTACAAACGAAAAAGGCCATTGGGCATTAGATTTTATCGTAGCTTCAAGTTCTTTAAATGCGGCAGTTAATGCGTCAAGCAAGGTTGTAGATCTTCCGATAGCTCTAAAATTAAGTGCTTCTATGGGAAAATTAGCGAAGCGAACGGGACCAGATACATTGCATGACCTGATTTCTAAAGTAAATGCTCTTTAAAAATATTGTTCCAGCGACAGTAGAAGAAACACAACTTGATTCCGGAGAAGCTGAAGCCGCTGAACTTTCTGGAGAAGAAACGAGCGACGAAGATAGTTTTGACATGGAACAATATAAAACTGCCTTCGATTTGTTTAGACAAATACTGGATAAACAGCATACTTGGGTCTTTAAGCCATATTATGACAACGCATTTGCAGGAAAGATTGACGAAAATGATGAAACCATTGAAAGCGAGGCTCAAGAAACAGAAGTAGAAGCGGGTGGTGAATAATAAGAGCGCAGACCTTGAGAAAAGAAAAAAGGATTGCTGCCAAAATAATCTGACCTCTTGGAATAAAAACAAGAGGTCAGACGAGAAAATACTATCCAGAACCAATATTATATTTAGGTTCTAGACTAGATTAGATTGATAATCTGAGCGGAAATGCTAAGATGAAAAACAGATATATAAAACATACGTACATTTCAGAGAACAAATTTCGTCAAGTATTAC
>CADBNZ010000055.1 GCA_902796155.1 uncultured Pseudomonadota bacterium | reverse complement strand
GTCATTCCAAAAAGCCAAAAGGTTTGCCGCTCGACCTCGTCATTCTGAGCGAAGCGAAGAATCCAGGTTTTTATTGTTGTTTTGTTGGTTTTTTAGACTGGATCCTTCGGTCGCTTCACTTCCTCAGGATGACAGTGGGGGATACGGAAAAAACTGCAGGATAGCGATGATTAAGGAGGCATGCGCAGTACAGGAGGAGGAGCCTCGAAGCCTTGGTTTTAACAGAATGGAGAGAGCCATTTCTGCTCGGCGTCAATCCCCTCTAATGCTTCACTGCATTTGCGGACCATTCAGGGTCGATTGCCTCGTTTGGTGTTGCGATTTCGTGTTTGTTATACCCCGTTATGTCTACGCTGAAGATTTTGTTTCGTTTGTTGTAGTCTTGGTGTGAGAACATAACGACACGTCCGTTTGGAGACCATGTTGGTCCCTCAACCAAATTACCTGAGGCCAGCATTCTCTCTCCGCTGCCGTCAGGGCGAATGACACCGATATAAAATCCGCCAGCGCCAAATTTTGTAAAGGCGATCCAGTCTCCACGAGGTGACCACACGGGCGTTGCGTAACGTCCTCTGGAAAAGGACAAGCGCCGCACGTTCGAACCATCTGCGTCCATGATGTAAAGCTGCTGAGCGCCGCCTCTGTCGGAGTTGAAAACGATCTGCTTTCCGTCTGGTGAGTAACATGGCGATGTATCAATACAACGGCCTCTCGTAAGTCTTGTAATGCGTTTTGTCAACAATTCCAGCTCATATATTGATGATGAACCTCTTTCAGACAAACTGAATACCAATTTACTGCCGTCAGGTGAGTAGCGAGGCGCATAGCTCATTCCCTTAAAGCGTGAGATGAGTTCGGTGCGACCATTGCCCAAATTATATCGATATACGCTTGCCGATGTTGGAATTTTTCGGCCGTTTACTGTCTTCTCACGGTATGTGAAGTAGGCGCACTCACTTCCGTTTGGCGCAAGACGTGGCGTAAGGACTATAGAATTGCCGTTTGTGAGGTATTTGTGGTTGAATCCGTCTTGGTCCATCATAGCCAATCGATAAATCTTGCCGCCTCTTGGACCTCTATTCACTGCGACATACAGAAATTTTGTGTCGAAATATCCTTTTTCGCCTGTTATGCGCTCGTATATGCTATTTGCGGCTAAATGCGCGATTTTTCGCCAATCAGAAGCAGCTCCTGTGGCAGAAAATCTTCCGACCTGCAATTCAGACAGAACATCGTAAAGGAAAAATTCCAGAGTTACTTGTCCGCCCTGATTCCTGACTTCGATATTAACCAAATATTGCGCATTTATTGTCTTCCAAAGCTGGAACTTTGGCGCAACATTTATGCCATTTAGATTTTGCATAAAGGCTTTTTCCGGAATCACCCTGAAAAGATATGTACCTTGTAAATCGTTCGTGATTACCTTATCAATCTGAAATTTTAGGGAAGAATTTGCAGAATCAAATATATTGAGAGCAATAGAAATCGGCTTCATTACGCCTTTGTTGATGTTTACGACAACTTCGGCCCTCGCCATTTCTATTATTCCGCAGAAAAACAACAAAAAAACCGCCAAAACTGCATTTTTTATCGCTGAATCTTTTTTGAATGACATAACCTACTCTCCCAACGCTTCTTTCAAATTAAAACGCAAAGTAATTTCTTTGAATAAATTCATCTTTTCTCTTGGAATGCTTAGCGGACTTGCCTGTAAAATTGCCCGTCGTGCGCTATCTGCTGCCGCTCTGAAGACATGATCCGTTGCATACCTCCTTTCATCTACAATCTTTATACTCGATGGAATTACTTCTCCATTATCTCCCAGTTCAATGTGGATTTCTATAATAATATTTTCCGCGTCACGAACACCAGACGGAACAACCCAATGCGGGTATATTTGCGAGCTGACCATTTCGTAATCGCTTTCTGAAATGCCGTTTCCTATGCCAAAAGCTCCTGCGCCTGTACCTTTTTTACCTCGTCCAGAGCCATTCGATTTTCCTCCACGACCGTTATCTTCGAGTATTTTTTCGAAATCCGCGTCATTCTTGCGTTTTGCTTCTCTATCGGCCAGATCTCGAATCTTTTTACGACGATCTTGCTTCTTTTTCGCTTTTTCAGCCTTTTTAATGACATCCATTAGAGCTTTTTTGTTGCGCTTTTTTGGTTTCTTGGCGGCTTTTTCCTTCTTTTTTTCTTCGGCTTTCTTTTCTTCCTTGATATTTTCTTTAGGAACAGGCTCTTCATTGGCCTTTTCTTCGATTTTCTCCTCTGGTTCAGGAGCCGGCTCTTCTGCTTTTTCCTGCTGTTCTTGAGGTATTTCTTGCGGAGCTTGAGGTTCTTCTGTCATCTCAGGAATATTTTTTTCCTCGACTGCTTTCGGTTCTTCCTTTGGCTCTTCTTCTGTTATAGGCGGTATATCGGCAGGGGGAGTTGAACGTCTAGCATTTTCCATTGCTTCTCTGAACTCTCCTTCGCCTGCGATTTCTACATCAACAAGTAAATTACTCTCTTTTCTGGGCATAATCATGGATATCATTGTGAAAAGCAGTAAAGACAAGTGCAGTCCGACAGAATAAATCGCTGACCTTGTTATCGAATTTTTACCTTTCTTTCGAAGCATTTGCGCTGCTGTCCTTTTTAGGTAATTCTGTCACGAGAACGACTTTTTTAAATCCTGCGCTGCTTATTCGTCCCATTATGCCCATGACTTCTCCATAAGAAAGCGCACGATCTCCTCGAACGAATATTTTTGTATCTTTTGCGTTGACTTTTTCTTTAGTGATGGCGATCAGTTTATCTGATAGAGTATCGGGAGTTACTTCGACATCGCCGATAAAGACCTGGCCTGTGCTGTTTACATGCACAACAATAGGCGATTCGTTTTCCGTTACGTTCGGAGCGTTAGCCGACGGCAAATTGACCTTAACGCCAACGGTAAGGAGCGGAGCGGTAACCATGAAAATCACCAACAAAACAAGCATTACGTCGATCATTGGCGTGACGTTCATTTCGATCATTGGCGTGAGTTTCGATTTTTTTCCGCTTTTGCTTCTTTTCAATGCCATAATATTACGCAGCACCTTGTTCAGAATCTTCCAGTTGCCGAGCCAAAATAGCGCAAAATTCATCTATAAAAGCATCCATTCTGCCCTGTAACTTATTGATATCGCCGGATATTTTGTTATATGCGACAACAGCAGGGATAGTTACAATCAATCCGAGCGCGGTTGCAAATAAGGCTTCTGCAATTCCCGGAGCAACGGACGTTAAGCTGGTATTTTGGTCTAATCCGATTGATTCGAAGCTGTTCATAATGCCCCAAACTGTTCCAAACAGTCCGACAAATGGCGCTGTAGAACCTACCGTTGCCAAAAATCCGATATGCTGTTCCAAATAATCTATTTCACGACCTGCAGTTACGCGCATGACGTTTTCGGCTCGTTCAACAAGCGATCTTCCAGCTATTGTTGACCTTATTTTTGCTCTGGAACGGCGCCATTCTTTCATTCCGGATATAAAAATTGTTACAAACGGATTGTCGCCTTTGTCTGAAACAGAGTCATAAAACGATTCAAGCGATGTGCAGTTCCAAAAAGCCTCTTCGAATCGTTCAGCTTTTTCTTTTAACCTGTTAATGTAAGAGAATTTTGCAAAAATTATCGTCCAACTCCAAAAAGAACACGCAACAAGTAAAATAATAACCAATTTAACAAGGAACGATGCCTGCGCAAACAATGTCAGCATAGAAAGATCGGCATGAGCTGGCACCGTTGCCGCCGCTGTATCAGTAGCAACTTTAACAATATTTATAGCTTCTTCTGCTCCGTTCATAAATTTTCTCCATCATATAGTTCATATATCTGCGTATTTCGGGGCATTGCACCAAGATATTTGAATCCTTCCTGAGTCAAAACCCGTCCGCGAGCCGTTCTCTGAATAAGGCCTTTTTGCAAAATATAAGGCTCTATTATTTCCTCTATAGTATCTCTTTTTTCAGATAAAACAGCCGCAAGAGTATCTACGCCTACGGGACCACCATTGTAAAAATCAAGAATGCATTCTAAATAACGCATGTCCATTGAGTCAAGTCCTTGCGGATCAACATCGAGTCTTTTTAAGGCCGCGTCGGCTACTTTTTTGTCAATGATATCTATATTTGTTACGATTGCGAAATCTCTGACACGTTTGAGCAGGCGAACAGCGATTCTCGGGGTGCCACGCGAACGTTTCGCTATTTCTTCTGTGCCATCGGAAGTAATGGAAATTCCCAACAACTCGGCATTTTTCGTAACGATTAATTGAAGTTCGCGATGGGTGTAAAACTCCATACGAATCGGAATACCGAATCTATCACGCAAAGGAGAAGACAGAAGGCCGGCGCGCGTTGTAGCTCCTACCAATGTAAAGTGAGCCAAATCGACACGAATTGAGCGTGCTGCAGCTCCCTCTCCGATCATCAAATCCAGCTGGAAATCTTCCATTGCGGGATACAAAACTTCCTCAACAACGTGATTTATCCTGTGAATTTCATCGATAAAAAGGACATCGCGTTCCTGCAGATTCGTTAAAATAGCGGCTAAATCGCCCGGTTTAGCCAAAATCGGCCCTGAAGTCGCCTTAAAACCAACGCCCAATTCCTTTGATATAATCTGAGACAGCGTTGTTTTACCCAATCCCGGAGGTCCTGAAAACAACACGTGGTCCATAGTGATTTTGCGTTTTTTCGCCGATTCTATGAATACTTTGAGATTTTCTTTTGCCGCTTCCTGCCCGATAAAATCTTTTAAACATGTCGGACGCAGAGAATATTCGTTTGTTTCAAGCTCTTGCTGCTCAGGACTAAGATTTGTGCGCTCCTCTTTCGTTTCTTTTGTTTTTTTCATCTCAGATTATCCTCCGGACGATATTTTGCTCAAAACTTGCCGCAGCAATACATCAAAAGCAATATCGTCAGCAATTTTCATCGTGGACATTATCCTATAAATATCGGATTTTTGATAGCCAAGATTTACAAGAGCAGAAACAACATCGTTCGCGACACTCGAGGCTGCAACATTAGTCTGAACCGCAGGGGCAAAAGCTGCAATATCCGCTTTTCCAACGACTTTTTCTTTGAGCTCTGAGATAATGCGAGACGCCAATTTTTGCCCGACACCATCAGCACGAGTAAACATATCTTTATCGGTGGCCAGAAAGGCGTTATATATGTCATCATCGGATAATGCGGACAGAATTGCTATTGCTACTCTGCCTCCGACTCCTTGAACGGACGTTAATTTATTAAACCAAAATCGCTCGCTTTCGGAAATAAAACCGTACAATATCCAGGCATCTTCTCTTATGACAAGTTCTGTGAGTATGTAAACGATTCCATTTGCGTTGCTCGCCGCGTTAATGGTTCTCGATGAACATACGACCTTATAACCGACTCCATTTACGTCGATTATCAGGGCATTATCTAAAACTTTTTCAACCGTTCCCTTTAGATGGGATATCATTTTGCCTCATCCTTTCTTTTCTCTCTCCTCGCCATTTTACGCAGCAGCGTATTTTAGCATACTTCTGTGATGCGCATGGCATATAGCAATCGCTAAAGCGTCTGCGGCATCAAGTTTTACAGTGCCGCAATTAAGCAGTTTTTGCACCATAATCGACACCTGATCTTTTGTCGCATGCCCACTGCCTACTACGGTTTTTTTTATTTTGTTCGGGGTATATTCGTGCACCTTCAGCCCCATAATGCTTGGCACACAGACAGCTACACCGCGTGCCATTCCCAATTTAAGCGATGAGGCAGGATTGCTGTTCACAAACACTTGCTCTATTCCAACTTCGTTTGGCGAATGCTCTTCTATAACGTTCGATAAATTTTTGAAAATATAACTCAAGCGGTCAGCGATTTCGTCAGATGGCTTTGATACAATTGTCCCATGCGCGATATACTTCAGGCGGAATCCATCAAAATCGATTATGCCCCAGCCTGTTATATGAAGTCCCGGGTCAATTCCCAAAATTCTAGTCAAAGTACTCATTCTCCGCTTTTTATTTTTCTATCTGTTTTATGTATTCGATAATTTCATTAATCGCGCAATTATCTCCGAAATCGCAAATAAATTTAGCATTTTTCAACTGATTTCTAAACCATGTTGATTGCCGTTTGATATATTGATTTGTTCGTATGCTGATTTTTTCAACTAATTCATTTTTGGTTTTCACATTTTTCTGCTGAATAAAATCACAAATTTCTCGATAACCTATGACTTCTTGCAAAGGGCCAACGTAATTTGGATATTTCGCATTAAACGCTTGCACCTCTTCTATGGCTCCTTTTTCAAGCATGCTTTGAATACGGATTTTCGCTCGTTCCCGAAGTTTCTCTTTTTCAGGAAGAAGCACGATTGTTGGCATAGTATTGTTTTCACAGCTTTCATCCGCATTTTTCCACCATTCCGAAAGAGTTTTTCCCGTATAAAACGCGACTTCATACGCTCGCAAAATCCTTTGAGTATCGTTTTTGTGCAAATTTGCCACGGATTCCGCATCAAGTTCCGCCAGTTTTTCGAAAAAAACATCTCGCCCAACTTTATCAAGGTATCTTTTCACTTCCTCACGGACTTTTTCTGGAATTGCCGGAATATTCGCTACTCCGTTCAGCAGTGCCCTTATATAAAATCCCGTTCCTCCACAAATAATTGCCGTTTTTCCTTCTGAATGAATGCGTGTAAGCTCTGTTTTCGCTCTTTCGAGCCAAGACGCTACACTCGAGGACTCAAACGGTGCTAAGACCCCAAACAAATTATGCTTTACTTGCTTCAATTCTTCATCGGAAGGATATGCTGTAAGGATTTTCAATTCGTTGTACATCTGCACACTGTCGGCGTTGATGATTTCCGCATGCTGCCCGCTCTCATTGTCCAAAGCTTTTGCGAGTTTTATGGCTAACGCTGTTTTTCCTGAAGCAGTCGGCCCTCCGATTATTATTGTTGAATTTTTCATACGGTGTGATTTTTCAAAATATACTTACAATGTGTATAATAATTCCATGCGCGAAAGATTAAAACATGTATAAACAGCTAAATATCAATAATTACAGAACGTACTTTATTTTGGGAAATAATGAAGATGAGAAAACGGCAAAACGTGAAGTGATAATCAATATATCTTTGCGATTTTTGCGCAATAATGCTTCTTGCAGCAGCGATAATTTAAAAGACACAGTTTGCTATGGAGGGTTGCTGGCATTTTTGGACTCCAAGCTTCATGAATCGCAATTTAATCTGATAGAAAAGGCCGCACAATTTGTATACGACGCAATCTGTGAATATGTAAAAAATGACGATATTCAGATTCGAGTTGAACTTATCAAAGAAAATCCACCCGTAAAAGATCTTTCCAGCGCTTCTTTCATTATTTCGGATTTGTGATTTTTTGCAAAAAATAAAAAACTACTTGCAAATATAAAAAAGCATGCTATATATAGCATGTAAGTTTGTTGTAATATTGGATCAATATTTGTAAACAAACTAAGGTAAAATAGCTATGGTGAAAGGAGAATATCATGAAAAGAAGCTATTTATTATCGTGTATGGCAGCAGCTGCAATGTTTGTAGTAGCAGGCATAAATAATGTTTCTGCTATGGACATGGGAGGTGAACATCCTATACATCAAATGGATGAGTTGGATCGGCTTGCATTGAGTGCCAGAGAGGCATACGACCTAAGGGCTATCGAATCTGTTCGTCATATGAAAGAAACAGTAGAGATGGCAATAAGCAATGCTGATATGAGTCTTCAAGGAGGAGCTAATCAAGTAAATGACGCTCGTAGAATACTCGGAGATGCATATCATGATTGCCAACTTTCAAAAGTACGTTTTTTTGGTCCGTCTGGAATGCCTATGCCACAAAATTTCGATAAGGAGCCGAAATTAAGGCTTATCGTGGGAGCAAGAATTGCTCAAGACAAATTCATCGCGAAATTAGGAGAATTAGCACCTCAAATACATCAGGGAGCAAATATACCATTTGCTGGAAATCCTGTTAGGGTTGGGCCTACGCAGAGGCCTGCTACAACTTTACAAGAGTACTTTGCCGGTACATTTTCTCTTAACGGTGAAGATTACATGGATAATGAATGGGAAAATGTTGGTGTTTTCTTCATGTATTGTGAACAGAAGCGTGGAAACTAGAGACTATTAAATGATCTTACTAAAGTAAGAACAAAAAAGTAGCACTTAAAAAATCTTGGCTAGTATTTTACTGGTCAAGATTTTTCTTTCTATCATTCCTCAACTTGTTCATGTACCTTTTTAAATCTTGCGAAAATTACGTACATCAGTGGCACTATGAACAGCGTAAACACCGTTCCAAACGACATCCCTCCGACAATTGCCCATCCGATTTGCCTTCTGGATGCGGCTCCTGCG
>CADBNZ010000054.1 GCA_902796155.1 uncultured Pseudomonadota bacterium | reverse complement strand
TTATTGGGACAACGCATTGGTCGAACATGCTATGCTTAAATTAGCGCAAAAATGCGGTTTGATAGTCGCTGAGAGCAAGGTTGTTTCTGTCGGAAAGAAAAATGTTTTGTTGATTAAGCGTTTTGATCGAGAAAAAGCTGAAAAAGGATATTTTCGTTCTCGTATGATTAGTGCAATGACCGTATTGAAATCCGGTGATAATCATGTTGAGCGCAGAAATTGGTCGTACATGATTTTAGCCGAGGAATTACGTAAATTTTCAGCAATAGCCAAACAAGATGCAAAGGAATTATTCAAACGTATGGTCTTCAACGCACTGATTTCTAATTTAGATGATCATCCGAGGAATCATGCTTTTATTGCAAAAAATGCTGATTGGAAGTTGTCTCCGGCATATGATTTAACACCGTCAATTCCAATCAGTATCGAACGTCGAGATTTGGCTTTGGAGTGTGGTAAATACGGACGATTTGCAAATCGCTATAATCTATTGTCTGAAGCATCAAGATTTTTGTTAACGAATGAAGAAGCTGAAAAAACAATAGATGACATGTACTCTACGGTAAAAAATTCTTGGTATTCGGTCACGCGATCCGTCGGAGTTACGGAAACGGACTGCGAAAAGATAAAATCTGCCTTCGCATATGAAGGATTCAATTACGAATTTTTAATATCATAAATTTATCTAACAGTGAGGGAATTTTGTATTTTATTTGTAAAATTTTTTGATCTTACAGAGTCAGTAATGTCGCCTCTGCAAAAAAATAAAACGCCTGGTAGTACCTTATCACTTTCACGAAGCATTTGTTAATCAGGTGATATTGGATATGTAAATTTCCTAATTTTTCAGATATATCAACAAAAAACCTCACAACAAATGCACACAACTTGACGTTGAATTAGTAAGGTGCTAGCTTGAAACTTGGTAAGAGTTAGTGAGGATCGGTATGGAGTGTAAATCTTTTTTGCGTATGGGTTGTTTTTTGGTTGGAGGTTTGTTGCATTTTTCTGATGTCGGGGGAATGTATGATTATAGAAAGGCAGATGCTCAGAAGTGGCTGAACTCTACTTATTCCCAAAAAAGCGGTTTCGTTCCTGTCAAAGAAGATGGCATTAGTGCGGTAACATTGTTATTCGAAGATTTTAAGAGAGCATTGCAGTTTGAAATCAGTCTTGAAAAACTTGGTATAACAGCGGCCAACGATGTCTTCGTACCCGCTACTTTTGGAAATTGCCCTACAATAAAGGAAGGAGCCACTGATACAACGAATAATTCTGTAAAGTTAATACAACATGCATTATTTTGTAAAGGGTATGATGCGGGAGCTGTTACTGGGGAATTAAAGGGAAGAACCATCTCAGCTATTCTGAAATTGAAGTCTAATGCGTTAGGGGTGGGCATTCAGGATTCTTCTGTGACTCCTCAATGGTTTAAAGCTATTTTGAACTCCGATGCATACGTGTGTGTGTAAATCATGGTGATTCGCAAGTCAGGTCAATTCAACAACATTTAAATAGGAATTACAGCTCGTATACAGGGATAATGCCGTGTGATGGGCATTACTCGAAAGACACAAACCAGGCCCTGATATTTGCGCTGCAAGCGGAAGAGGGAATGAGTGTTAGTGTAGCTAATGGATACTTCGGTCCAGGAACCACAGAGAAATGTCCGACTTTTTCAGAAGGAAGTAAAGGGAATTTAGTAAGAATTTTACAATGCGCTTTATACGTTAATGATTTTAAATGCCCTATTGATGGCGTTTATGGAGCTGAGACCACAGCTAAAGTAAGAGCCTTTCAGTCTTTTGTCTGTTTACCGGAAAACGGTGTAGCAAACATGCTAACAATAAAGGCGTTATTAACTAGTTGTGGCGATACGTCAAGATCAGCGAAGGCTTGTGATTGCTCCGTCCAATTGACATATTCAAAGGCGTTGGCATTATCTTGGAAAGGATATGAATGCGTAGACAGATACTTGACTGGGTTCGTAGGAGCTGGACGACCAAAGAACTTAACTACCTCTGAGCTTTTGGCGATTTTTCGAGCAGGCTTACGTATTTTTCCTATTTATCAGGATGGAGGGTGGGAACCTGAGTATTTCTCTGGCGGCGCAACTGTAGGAGAAAGAGATGGTAGACTTGCTGTAGAGGCAGCACGGTCTCTTAGTCTTCCTGCAGGAAGTATCATATACTTTGCAGTAGATTGTGACTTATATGATTATCAGGTTTCTGAACTTATAATTCCTTATTTTAGTGGAGTATTTTCTTCTGTTTGTTCCAGTGGTTCAGGTTATCTTGTTGGAGTATATGGGGCAAGAAATATTTATTCCAGAGTATCAAAGAAAGGTTATGCAGTAAGAGCAGTTTTGTAAGCGGAATGTCCACTGGATTTAGCGGTAATTTTGGTTATCCTCTTCCAAAAAATTGGGCTTTTGATCAATTTTACGAGTTGAGAGATCGGAGAGAAAGTGGGTGCAAAGACGAGCGTTTTGTCAGCCCAGATGGGTCGTTTGATCTTGACAAAGATGCTTATTCTGGGAGAGATTCAGGAGTATCGGGAATTGCTGCAGGTAGCAGTGGTTTCTCTGCGGGATCACTTGTGAAAATGTTGCCAGAAGCTAGGTTTGATAGCACTGTTGTTATAATGCCTGAAACGATTTTTATGCTTACTTCCGATTTAAGTGTTACCGTGTTGAAAGAGATATCATCGACTTTAGGTTGGTTTTACTTCGGGAGAGGTAGGCGCATTTTATAAACTTGCAAGTTCGTACAATGGAGAGGCCTTGTCTACTTCAGAAATATCATTAGGTACGTTTTTTAATGGCTTTGAAACGTCTTTTAGCTTTCTTCCACCAGAAAATGGGTTTAGCCTTTCAGATGTTATTATGGGAATGAGAAATCCTTCAGATATAGTTAGAAGACTAGCAACTAAAGGCGGGGTTAGTATATCTACTATCTGCTACAAAAAATGTTGGAGATAAGTTTTCAATATCTATCGGGGGAGAAGTCAGAGCTAAAAGTGCATCGATTAACCTGGAAATAGAACAGAGATTAAATCGAGAGGAACTGCATAAAAATTTAGATGAAGAAATTGTTAGTTCTCCAGAACATGAAATAGTAAAGCGAGACAAGTTTTCAATTAACGATCATCCTTATCAAGTTTTGGAAGAAATGGCGGTAATGTGTCGTAGTGCCGTGCATGTCGCTGCAGTAAACGCTGTTACAGTCGCACTTATTTGGGAAGTTAATGGATTTAGAAAAGTCCGTTTCTAAGTTTATCGGAGATACTGCGAATGACATTAAGCAAGGATTGCAGGAAGTTTTTGAGAATCCTGCAAATTTAGGAAATATTGCAGTTATGGGAACTTTAATAGCTGAAGTATGTTTAATTGTATTATTGTGTGCGTTAGCGATAGCCTAAAGGAAAAACAAGTAAAAACGATCGCGTGGCATAAATAAAGCTATCTTTGCGTTCGGTGAGTTCTTCCGAGATGTGTTTTGGTGAGCTTTTCTGAGTGTTTTTTCGTAGCGGGTGTTCTAGTGGTTGGTCTGACTCAATGTATTCAGACCTTATGTATTTCGCACTTGAAGAACAATGTAGTTACCGACAAAAAGGCCTTTCATCCGTCGTTATACCGTATCCGTTGAACCAATTTCGTATCGTGTTTCATCGAGTGTGGTGATTACAAAATCTCCATTTTCAATGCTGTAAGTTTCTGTCTGCGTCCATCCAGACCTGTCTATGAAGTTAGAATTTCTGTCGTACCATTTACATTGCAGCCAAGCTTTTCAAAAGCTGCAAGACTGTCAATTAAGTCGCAAAATTTGCAGGAAATCGTAAATTCCTTTATGCCATTTTCTTTAAAGATCGTAACAATCGCCTCAACATCCTCAGCCCATATCACATCGTTAAAATCAATCAGCTCTCGCTCGCTTGCCTTACTCTTGTAATACGCCAGATACGTTGTACGATTGATGCTGGATTTCTCAATCTCTTTCCAATCCTCAACGACATTCTCAAATTTCGCAATATAAAACGATGATTTTTGTTGATTTTTCAAGTTCTCAATATGCATTTTTATCTCCATCTCTACCTTATCTTGCAATATAGTGCTGCTTCCTTATTTGTCAAGCTAATTCCTTGTCTTTATTATGTTTTCTATCAAGACGTAGCGATTAACGTATAACTGGAAGAATCAAGAAGAATGTAGTATTTTTTAACCAGCGGCCCTCTTCCAGCACCGTTTTAAACACGCTAGTGCGGAGGAAATAAAAACAGGCTCTAAAGTCCATTCTCCGTCGTTTCATCCGCTACAGCGACCGTTTTTGAAATTTGATAACTTCTTGAAAACGAAAGAAAAGTGACTAAAAACTCTTTGCAGCGAGGTTACAAAATAGGTATCGTCCGCTCCACCATTTCCTTTTGCAAGATTGACATTTAGCTCAGCGGCGTAGCATCACCTTCACGCGGTGGGGGCCGCAGGTTCGATCTCTGCATTGTCCACCATCAATTCGTAACCCATTGATATTTGAGGACAATTTAGCCATATCACACAACGGTTTTTAAGACATACGTTGGGGTTATCATTAGTTTGCCTCAAGTTCAGTATACATTTGAATCATTCTCTGGATGCCTATTTTCTCCAAAATCTCTCTCTAAAAGCCCAAAATTCTCTAAATAAGGGGTTAGAGAAAAGTGCAATTCCCCCTTGAATTAGATGAATTTATTTAATTTTGTATAAAATTATCCATAAACTGCTTTAATTCAGAAATTTATTTTCAGTAAGGATGTAATTATCCCGGCATGGGAATCAATAAAAACGTTTGGTTCTTGACTAGATTAGATTGATAATCTGAGCGGAAATGCTAAGATATACCAATGGAAAATAGATATATAAAACATACACCCATTTCAGAGAACAAATTTCGTCA
>CADBNZ010000053.1 GCA_902796155.1 uncultured Pseudomonadota bacterium | reverse complement strand
CCTGTTTAATAAATAGTTCGATTAACTTAGACGATTACTCGACTCTTTTCCTACTAAATCGTTCGGATTCTGTTGCTAAGATGCGTTTACCACTTCATTTATTATAAAATCATTGCTTTTGTGCGACTGTGAGTATATCATATTTATGCTGAAAGCCAGAATGTTTTGGCGTATTTTTTTATGCATATCGGATGTAGTAATATGAGGGTTCGTAAAGCGGTTTTTCCTGTCGGTGGTTTTGGAACGAGGTTTCATCCCATAACCAGAGCGATTCCGAAAGAAATGTTGGGGATAATCGATAAGCCTCTAATTCATTATGCTTTTGAAGAAGCTTTGGCTGGAGGAATCGAGCAGTTTATATTTGTTACGCGTCAGGGAAAGAACTCCATAGAAGATTATTTCGATGGTATGCTTGCAGAATTTGAAACAAAAAACGGTGCTCCAGAATGTAGTTTCTGCTATGTTCGTCAACGCGAACCGAGGGGACTTGGACATGCGGTTTTGTGCGCCCGTCATCTCGTGAATGACGAACCCTTTGCTGTGGTGTGTGCGGATGACTTCATATTTCATTCAAAATCTTGTATCGGTGAGATGATTAAAAATTATAACGGCGCTAATATGGCTGCAGTCATGACAGTTCCTCATGAAGACGTTTATAAATACGGGATTTTGGATATAGAAAAAGAACAGGGATCAATTGTTGTTGCGAAATCGGTTGATGAAAAGCCTTCAGTTGAGGAAGCAAAATCTGATTTGGCGATCGTTGGACGCTATATTCTTTCGCCTGAAATTTTTGGAGTCTTGGAAAAATTGAAGCCTGGAGTAAAAGGCGAGATTCAATTGACTGATGCTTTGCTTGAAATGATTCCGAGAGTTGGTCTTCATGGATTTAAGTTTGAAGGAATAAGATTCGATTGCGGTTTTAAATCTGGGTTATTGGCGGCTATATTGCACATGGCTAATAAAGATAAAAAATTGTCAGCTGTTTTGAAAAAGTTTTATAAAGAAAATATGAGCGATTGAGGTTTTTGTACGATGAAAATTGCGGTAATTGGTACGGGATATGTTGGACTTGTGTCAGGAGTTTGTTTTTCGGAATTCGGATTTAATGTAACTTGCGTTGATAACAACGAGCAAAAAATCAAAAATCTTCAAAATAAGCAGTTGCCGATATATGAAGAAGGTTTAGAGAAACTTCTCGTGAAAAATATGCAAGCGGGACGTTTGTTTTTCACTTGCGATCTTGCGAAAAGTGTAAAGGACGCAGATATTGTTTTTATCGCAGTTGGAACTCCTTCAAAAGATGATGGCAGTGCGGATTTAAGTTACATTTATTCTGCAGTAGACCAACTTGCGCCTCACATAAACAGCAATGCGGTTTTGGTCATAAAATCCACAGTGCCGGTTGGTACGACAAAGGCAGTAAAATCATATCTTCAAGAAAAAGGTGTAAATATTTCCGTTGCTTTCAATCCTGAATTTCTGCGTGAAGGAGCAGCTGTTGATGATTTTATGTCTCCTGACCGTGTGATTATCGGAGTGGAAAATAAAAAAGCAAAAGATGTGTTGCGCAATGTTTACCGTCCTTTGTATGCTTTTAATATTCCGATTGTTTTTACGGGATTAGAAACGGCAGAACTTTCAAAATACGCGTCGAATGCATTTCTGGCAGTAAAAATCGGTTTTATAAACGAAATTGCTGATTTGTGTGAGGTATGCGGAGCCGATGTAAAGGAAGTCGCGCTTGCTATGGGCTTAGATAAAAGAATTGGAGACAAATTTTTGCAGGCAGGACCAGGATATGGTGGCTCTTGTTTTCCGAAAGACACACTTGCGTTGAGTTTCTTCTCTAAAAAGTTCGGCGTAAAAATGTCGATAGTGGATGAAACAATAAAGTCGAACAATTCCAGACGCAAGAAAATGATTAACAAAATTTTCGATGCGTGTAATCATGATGTAAAAGATAAGCACATCGCGATTTTTGGCGTGACTTTTAAAGCGAATACAGATGATATGAGAGAAAGTCCGAGTATAGAAATAGTAAATGCCTTGGTTGATGGCGGCGCGAAAATTTCTATATACGATCCTTCTTTTTCGGAGCAAGCTAAAGGCATATTTAAAGATGTCATATGGAGCTCCGATGTGTACGCGAACTGTGAAAACGCAGACGCAATTGTAATTATTACGGATTGGCCGGAATTTAGGGCGATAAATCTTGGTGAATTGCGAAAAAGAGTAAAAGAACCTCTTATGATAGATTTGAGGAATATTTATAAAGTGTCTGATGTTGAATCATTCGGATTTAAATATCACTCAGTCGGCAGAGCGCATAAGTAAGCGATAATTCAAAAAGAATAAAGTTCTTGCGAAAGGAATTTGTGTGCTTTTTTAGATTCTGATAATCAGGGGTGCAAAAATGTCCTTTTCGACTTTCGCAATGACTCTAATCTATCTGTAAAGCGACTTGATTAGTTTTATTTCTTCAGCATGAACACCTTCATTATCAGGAGTTTCCAAATAAAAAGGAAGATTTCGCAAAGCCTTGTGATTTATCAACCGCTCTATTGCATTTATTCCTATACAGCCTTTTCCAAGCGGAGCATGTCTGTCCTTGTGACTGCTAAACGGCATTAAACTATCGTTCAAATGTATCGCAAAAAGTTTTGATAGCCCTATGATTTTAATTGGCACACTAAACTAATACCCCGAACGGAGACGAGAGACAACGTTGGCAGGCGAGTGCCATTTTAGAGTCTTCATAGGTCTGTCATTAATCATTG
>CADBNZ010000052.1 GCA_902796155.1 uncultured Pseudomonadota bacterium | reverse complement strand
TATGTATTGTAACACGGTGAAATATATGAGTAACGTTAAAAATGACATTGAAAATCTGACAGGAAAGATTCTTTTAGCAACTCCTGCAATTTCAAACGAATATTTGAACAAATCAATGGTATTTATCTGCAGCCATGACCGAACCGGAGCAATGGGACTGGTAATAAATAAGCCTATTCCGAACATGGATATTAAAAGTTTGTTGCAAAAATTAAAGATAAATTCCGATGGATTGGAGGATTTGGAAATGCATTTCGGAGGCCCTGAAGAAACAGATAGATGTTTTATTTTGCACTCCGATGATTATCTCGCATCGGAAAGTACTCGAATAAAAAACAATATAGCTCTTACAATAAACACAGACATAATCAGAGCATCGACTTCGAAAGACGGCCCACAAAAGAAAATTATATGCATAGGCTGCTGTACGTGGGAAGTCGAGCAATTAGAAAATGAAGTCGCATCGAGTTATTGGATCCCTATTGAATCTGATGAAGCCTTAATTTTCGGCGATCCAAGAGCCGACAAATGGAGTAAGGCGTTGCTAAAGATTGGCCTGCATACGAACTTGTTTCTTAATATGTCAGGAACCGCTTAATATTTGCAGACTCCCCCTTCATTATTTTTATCCGTTCTAGAGCATCATGTTTTTTGATTTTACTTTAGCTCTTGACAATCTTTTGAAATTATGATAGAGAGGAAGTCAGTGTGGGAATTGTTCAAGTTTGGAGGTTCAAACATGCGACAACGGCAACAAAAGGTTCAACAGTAAACGGTTCGTTCGAATCGTGCTTTTCTGCGTGTAAAAATTTATACCGCGTTGAAATTTATCATTGGAATTTTTTACTTTTTTAATTTGGGTTAACTATATGTTTTATTTATTAAAAGCCTGGCTTTTAGGAATTGCCATAGCTGCTCCTATAGGGCCAATTGGAATGTTATGCGTGAACAAAACGCTAGAGGTAGGCTTTATCGGAGCGTGTTTAGTCGGACTCGGCGCAGCTCTTGCAGATGCTGTTTACGGTTGCATAACTGCGTTCGGTCTTAACACTATATCGGCATTTTTATTAGAAAATATAAAAACAATAAGAATTGTCGGAGGAATAATCCTTTTATATTTGGCTTATAACGAGCTGCAGAGTACATCCTCCAAAAAAATACGAGTCCAGTCTGACAGCTATTTTAAGTTCATCAGTGTAGTTTTTCTGCTGACTCTATCGAATCCGATGACTATCCTGACGTTTATTGGAATATTTTCGGGATTTACTGATGTAGCCATCAACAATTTAACTGATTCGTTGATTATCATTTTGGGAATTTTCCTCGGATCAATGACTTGGTGGCTGATTCTCGGCGGAATAATTACATTCATACAGAAGAAAATTTCAGATGATTGGGTTGCTAAAATAAAATATATTGCTTCTGCCGTATTAGCTTTATTTGGCGTATCAATTATTTATCAGGCGATTTTTTAGATAAAAAGAATTATGTAAGGAGTTTAATATGGAAACAGTATCAGAATATTTTGGAATTAAAGTTTTCGATGATTGTGTAATGAGATCAAGACTTTCTAAAGAAGCATATAGTTCCCTTCGGAAAACTATCGAAGAGGGAGTTCCTCTGAATTTAAATTTAGCAAATGCAATTGCTTCAGCAATGTGCAAATGGGCGGTTGAGAACGGAGCGACTCATTATACGCATTGGTTTCAGCCTCTTACAGGAATTACAGCAGAAAAGCATGATAGTTTTATAAATCCTACAGAAGATGGAACTGTCATTATGAAATTTTCGGGGAAAGAGCTGATCAAAGGAGAGCCAGATGCATCAAGTTTCCCTTCTGGTGGTTTGCGTACTACTTTTGAAGCAAGGGGTTATACTACTTGGGATCCCAGCAGTTATGCTTTTATAAAAGAAAATACTCTCTGCATTCCTACCGCGTTTTGTTCATATGATGGGAATGCTTTAGATGAGAAAACACCTCTTTTGCGGTCTATGGAAGCGTTGAATAAACAGGCACTAAGAATCCTGAAACTATTCGGAAAGAATAATGTAAAAAGGGTTGTACCTTGCGTTGGTGTGGAGCAGGAGTATTTTCTTATTGATCGAGAAACGTACTTAAAAAGAAAGGATTTGATTTATTGCGGACGAACATTATTTGGAGCAAGTCCTTCTAAAGGTCAAGAATTGGCTGATCATTATTTCGGATCATTGAAGCCGCGAGTTCAGGCTTATATGGCAGATTTAGATAAAGAATTGTAGAAATTAGGTGTTGCTGCCAAAACAGAGCATAATGAAGTCGCGCCGGCTCAGCATGAATTAGCCTTTATTTATTCAACAGCTAATGTTGCAACCGATCATAATCAGCTAGCCATGGAAATCATGAAGAAAGTTGCTAGGAAACATAGACTGGCTTGTTTGCTGCATGAAAAACCTTTTGCAGGAGTTAGCGGAAGCGGTAAGCATAACAATTGGTCTCTTGCGACTGACACTGGAGTAAATTTGCTATCTCCGGGAGAAACACCTTATGAAAATGCGCAATTTTTACTGTTCCTCATTGCAGTTATTAAAGCAGTTGATGATTATCAGAGTCTGCTCAGACTTTCGATAGCAACGGCCGGTAATGATCATCGTTTGGGAGGGCATGAAGCTCCGCCATCTGTGATTTCAGTATTCCTTGGAGATGAATTATCGAAAATTCTTGATTCAATCGAAACAGGAAGTCCGTATATCAAGATAAACGAATCAGAAATGCAGTTGGGAGTTGATATATTGCCTCGTTTTATAAAGGATACAACGGACAGAAACAGAACATCTCCTTTCGCGTTTACTGGGAACAAATTTGAATTTCGCATGGTAGGCTCTGGAGATTCGATAGCTTGTGCTAACGTTATGCTTAATGCAGCGGTGGCTGAATCGTTACGTCAATTTGCTGATGAATTGGAGAAAAATAAGGATGATTTTAATAGTGCGATCAAATTATTAAAGAACAACATCTCTGTGCATAAACGCATTATTTTCAATGGCAACGGATACGATGATGCATGGTTAAAAGAGGCTGTGGAGGTTAGAGGATTGCTCAATCTGCGTTCAACTCCCGAGGCTCTTGAAAAATTAATAGATGAGAAAAATGTAAAAATGCTCGTAGATAACGGGATTTTTTCTAAAGATGAATTATGGTCGCGCCATGAGATTTTATTAGAAAATTATACTCGGACTGTCAGAATTGAGGCGCTAACAATGATAGAAATGGTAAAAAGAGAAATAATTCCGGCGCTTATTGCATATTCCGCGTCAACAGCTTCTGACATCGCAACTAAAAAAAATATAGACTCTGCCTTTGCTGGAAAATATGAAATGAAACTAGCAAAAGAGTTAACAGAATTTACAGATAAAATCGCAGATTTAACAGATGATTTGGATAAACTTTTGAAGAAATCCGATGGTTTATCGAAAATTTCAGAGCAAGCATCATATATTTGTGAAAAAATTATACCAGAGATGAATGCTCTTAGAAAAAATTGCGATGCTGCCGAAAATATAACTGCAAGAAATTATTGGCCGTTTCCAACATATGGAGATTTACTGTTTGGAGTTTAAAAAATGTTCTTACTTAGAGAGAATCGTCGACAAGCAATATTTCACGATTTAACTTTTTAGGAGTTGCGAAAAACAGGTTATTAAAAATGAGAGGAATTACATGTGAAAAACTCAGCTTGCGCTTGAAAGAAATCAAATTGCGTTTCAAACATCGTCATGAGAATATTTTCAAATTGTTATTAACTAATCTCAGGTCTTATCCCCTATAATCTAGTCAAGAACAAAATTAGTTTAAGCCGAATTATTTAAACTTAAAAATATCACATCGTTGTTATGCTGCGTGTAGTTTGTTCAATCGGTGTCAGTTCTATAATATTTTTTTCATGAACCTCAAGCTCCTTGAATTTTCTAGCACTTACCAGAACTCTGCTTTCCATAGATGCGACAGTGGAGTTATAGCTCTGAACGGCTGCGTTTATGTTCTTTCCGAGCTGAGCGATGTGTTCTGCCATTACAGATAGCCTCTGATACAACTCTTGTCCCATTTTTATAATTTGTTTTGCGTTTTCCGCTAAATTTTCTTGGCGCCATCCTTGTGCAATTGCATGTAACAGTCCGAGCAGTATAGTTGGAGTCGAAATAATCACTCGTTGTTGCATAGCAAATTCAATCAAATTTACGTCGTATTCTGTAGCAACCGAAAAAAACACTTCACCAGGCAGGAACATAATCACAAATTCCGGAGATTTTTCAAATTGCGCCCAATATTTTTTATTAGCAAGAGCTGAAACATGATTTCGAATTTGCCGTGCGTGTTCTTTCAGCAGATTTTTTTTCATCTTTTCGTCATTTGTTTCTAAGGCTTCAAGATAGGCAGCCAAAGGGGCTTTTGCGTCAACAATAATCTGATGGTCACCAGGCAGATAAATAATCATATCGGGGCGAATAGTTCTTTCATTGTCTGAAATTTCTACTTGTTCTTCAAAATCGCAATGCTCAACCATTCCCGCAAGCTCGACAACACGTCGTAACTGCATTTCTCCCCATCGTCCACGTACAGAGGGCGTTTTAAGGGCCGATACCAGATGATTCGTTTCATCCTTTAGGGATTTTTGCGTCAAAATCATATCGTCAACCTGTTGTCGAAGCGCTTCATATGCTCCCACGCGATTTTTTTCCAGTTCTCCCAATTTCACATCGACATTTTCCAAGGCGGATTTTATCGGAGTAACTAAATCATTCATCGATTTTGTGCTTAACGAAAATTCCGATTTTGCTTTTTCTTGGAATTGCTCAAAAACAGATTTCGCCAAATCCAAAAATGCAGAATTATTTTTTGAAAGAGCATCTGCACTTATAGCCTTAAAAGTATCGGAAAGTTTTCGTTCAGCATCTTCCAGCAACTTCAATTTTTCTTGCAAATTTTTCCGTTCTTGTTCCAGATTAGCTGATAGCAATACTTTTTCTTGCTCAAGGGCTGAATATTTCTGCTGCAATTCATTATATTTCGCAATAAGATCTTGATGTTGCGCACATCGTTCTTGAAGCTTGGAATTTTCTAAAAGAGCCTGTTGATATTGTTGCTCAATGTTGATTAATTCCAATAATTTTTGCTTTAAATCTTTCAACTTATATCTTTGCGAAAAGAAAACGCAGAAAAAAGATGTTACAACGACGATTAAGCAGAGCGCTAATATGAAAACTTCTGTCATTGCATACTCTCTATTGTATTTACCAGATCACTAACTATTGTATCTAGTTCGTTCTTATCTTCGCCTTCTGCTGAAATTCTGATTAACGGCTCGGTTCCTGACGGACGCACAATCAATTTACCTCTATTTTTAAGCTGGCGTTCATATTTATCGATTTTCTCAATGATTTTTTTCGAGGAAATAATGTTTTTATCACTAACTTTTATATTTCGACTGACGACAGGATACGGAGTAAATAAATTTTGCAGTTCGCTGAGCTTCTTTCCTGTTTTTACGATGTAATCTAATACTTTCAAGGCAGCAAAAAGCCCATCTCCTGTTGGAGCATGCTCTCTGATTATTATGTGTCCAGATGGTTCTCCTCCGAATAAGGCCTTTTGCGATTGCTGCATATATTCCGAAATATAACGGTCACCGACTTTTGTTCTTACGAGTCTAATATTTTTGTTTTTAAGATACTGTTCAAAACCAAAATTCGCCATAATTGTTGATACAATTTCAGAATTTTTTAATCCGCAAGATTCAACAAGTATTGCAAGTATATGGTCACCATCTAAAAAGTTGCCCAATTCATCACACAAAAGCAAACGATCACCATCACCATCAAATGCAATACCGACATCCGCCTTATTGTCGAGTGTCGCTGCTGCAATAGTGTTTGGATTTGTTACACCGCAGCCTTCATTTATATTAATGCCATTTGGTGAATCGTGTATTGGAATAATATCGAAACCGAAATCGCGAAAAATATTTGGAGCGATTTTTGAAAAACTTCCGTTAGATGAGTCAACGACTATTTTTATTTTTTCACAAACTTTTTTATCGAATGAAAACGATTTTTTGATTTTTTCAACGTATAAGTCTAACATCTTTGGATCTGTAAAAATGCGTCCGATTTTATCTCCGATAATTTCACCATGATTGGAAGATTCATCGCCCGATTCCATAATTGCTTCGATTTGTTCTTCTTCTGCATCTGTTAGTTTTAGTCCATCTCTGTTAAAAATTTTTATTCCGTTATCTGCAAAAGGGTTGTGAGAAGCAGAAATCATTATTCCGAAATGCGCTTTCATTTTTTTCGTAATAATCGAAACAGCCGGCGTCGGACATACTCCTATAAGCCTAGTATTAATTCCGAGAGAAGCAAAGGTTGCGGCTAAAATATGTTCAAACATATCTCCGGAAATTCTTGTATCTTTTCCGATGATTATTTCCCTGTTTTCTCCATTGTTTTCACAGAATTTTTTTACGAGTGATTTTGCTAATTTTACGCATATATCTATTGTAAGAGGATATTTATTTGCTATTCCTCGAATGCCGTCTGTTCCAAATAATTTACGCATATCTCTCCTATTTTATGATAGTGTATAATAATAACGCAAACGAGATCGAATATGAACTACGAAGAAACAGTTGAATTATTGAAAAACCAAACAGGTTTTCACGATATAGAATATTTGAAAAGCATACTGAATATGCTTGATCTAAAAATTGATCCTGAACGAGTAATTATAGTTGCGGGAACGAATGGAAAAGGAACCACGTCGGCAACTTTATCAACTTTGCTTGTCGAAGCAAGGAATAATGTCGGTTTTTTTTCCTCGCCTCACTTAAAAAAAGTAAACGAGCGCATAAAGTTCAATAATAATGACATCTCTGACGATGATTTTTGCGAATCTTTTTCTTGGGTGAAAGAAAAAATTGGTGCAGCAAATTTAAGTCCGTTTGAGTGGCTTACCTTTATGGCCGCGTATTATTTTTTTGAAAAGAAAAAAGTCGATTATGCTGTTTTCGAAGTTGGACTTGGCGGGACATACGATTCTACAAATGTTATTCCGCACAAATTTTGTGTGATTACGAAAATCGCCTTCGACCATCAACAAATTCTCGGAAATTCCTTGATAAAAATCGCAAAAAATAAATTTGGAATAATCTCGGAACACAATGTTGTGTTTCACACAGCTTTTGATTTGGAAGTTGAAAAATTATCCGAAGAATATGCGAGCAAATATAATGCAAAATTTATCAAGACATGCGATTTTTCAATGGAGCTTGAAAGAAGTCAATCGAATAAATATCCGCAGTTTTTTGTGATGACTCGTTTCGGCAAATTTAAGATGAATTTACCGGGAAGAAGGGCCGCTGAAAATACAGCTTTGGCTCTTACAGCATTTGATTATATTTTCGGCAGTGCAGATAAGTGCGCCCATGCGATAGAAAAAGTCAATTGGCCGGGAAGAATGCAATGCGTAAAGTATAAGGGGCGCGACATATTTTTGTCTGGGGATCACAATCCGAATGGTGTGCAAAGCCTTTTGGAAATTTTGCAATATTATAACTACAACAAAATTCATTTCGTGATTGGGATATGCAGGACGAAGGAATATACAGAAATGCTGAAAATGTTTTTCGATGTTCCGAATGCGTCTGTATATCTGACAGAAACAGCAGAAAAAGTACTCACAATTGATGAGTATGATCGCGAAAGTTTGGCGAAAGCAAAATGCGTGACAGCCGATCAAAAGGAAGCTTTGGATACTGCCGTGGCGAATGCTTCTGATGATGACTTAGTTATTGTAACAGGATCATTATATTTGGTTGGAAAAATTCTATCGTTTTGTGATGATTTTTCATGAAGTCGTATGTTTTTACCGTTTTTTAACTAATATATTCATAAGATCAACTGGTTAAGTTTGTGTTGTGTGTTATGAATCCATTTTCGATTCAAAATGTTAGTGAAAAATCTGAGGGAAGCGAAGAATCCAAAAATCAAGAATTTTCTTGGTTAATTTCCGCAGATAAAATTTTCGAATCAAAAATAAAAGACTACAAAGAGTACTCTCGTTTTTTTTATATGGAGTTTGAAATATCGCGATTTTCTCTTTTCGATGGAAAAAAATCGAGTGACAGTGCTGTTTGCGCAAAAGATGTGAGAATATATCTGCCGCCATCTAGATTTTGTGCCGTGATTCAAGGAAATTTGGCCAGTGGAAAAGAAATATCGAAAATTATATTGAAAAAAGTCGAAATGAAATCAGGCAAGCTCGAAGCAATAGAAGAAAAAGAATTTACGAAATGCATTATTCAATCATTTGAGCGCAAAGAAGAGATGGCCTCATTTACATTTCGATACACTGGGTACTCAGATACTTATCAAGATTTCGATTCAGACGGTAAAAAATCCGGGAAGGCAGCCACAAAAATAGATTTAACAACATGAAAAGTCTCTTAGGATATTTGAAAGGAGAGTTGTGAAGTGCCGAAATTATCTATAACACCATTATTTGAAAAATTACTTGATGAAAATACGGAAGTCCCTTTTGAAAAAGTTCCGAAATCTTTTATGACCTTTGAAGAACTGCAGAATTCGATAATGGAAGATGTTTCGCGACTGTTGAACACCAGAATTTCGGTTTTTTGGAAAGATTACGCACAAAAAAATCAAACAACACCATTTTCATATGAAGTCGATATAACTGCAGCGATTTCTACGGAGAATGTAGTCGAGATGCGAGAATTGGAGATACGTATCGAGAATGCATTGAAGACGTTTGAACCACGTTTGATTGAACCTAAAGTATACGTGCAGGGAGTCGGCAATGATCCAAGCTCCCTTTTTATTAATATAGACGCTTCAGTTGAAATGGAAAATCGCAGAATACCACTGTCATTTCCTGTGGTTTTGAATATATGATGTGCAAAAGGTTTGAGTCTAGACCAGCATCGCGATAAGGGTATGTGGTATAAAGATTGAAATACAACCGATTGAGCAGATATAAGATCAAAAAAACAGTTGAATCTCTTGCGAAAGTAATTTTAAGAACTTTTTATATCCTGATAATCAAAGGTTCAAAAAGGCCAATTTCGACTTCCGCAACAACATTCTTATTACGCCACAAGCAACGGAAAATTATCCCCCGAATGATAAAAATACTAAAAATAAATACTTGTTCTGAATATTTGTGTTATACCTCATAGCTGTGCATACAGCATTTAGCTATGTCACTGACTAAGTAAAGATCGCAAAGCGTTTATAACAAGAAGAACAAATCAATTTCAAATCTAATCGTTATATATAATATTCCGCCTCTTGTTTCTCTTCCTTTTCTTGAGCAGAAAAATTCCAAGAACAACACATAGCAGCACTAAAGCAAGGATTTCAACAATCTGCATATGCTCTTCGGCAGCGTCAAGAGCGTCGGAAAAAAGATAACCTGCTCCCGCGATTACTACCGACCAAATAAACGCAGCAGGAATGTTAAAAGTAGAAAATTTTATCGGATGAATATTCGCCATTCCTATTGCCAGCGGACTAAAATTTCTTATTCCATATATAAATCGTGAGCCAAAAATAAATGCGGCGTCGTATTTTCGTAAAAACTCGATTATTCTTTCGGATTTTTTTGCCGCCTTCGGATATCGTTTAAGTATTTTTGTTCCGTAAATTCTTCCGATGAAAAACAGACACTGCTCTGTCATAAAAGTTCCGAGAAAGGCGCATAAAATTACTAAATCGAGCGACATTAATCCTCGTTGACACAGAAAACCGGCAGTCAAAACAGCAATTTCTCCCTCTATGCATGCAAAAAGGAAAACCGCATAATATCCGTATTCCTGAATAAACTCCTGAAACAAAACGAATCTCTCTTTAAAAAAAACTTCATAAACTTTGCGAGATGATAGCAAACATACTGCTTACTATCAATTTTTAAGCATGCAAAACAACAAATCTTTTTCACAAATTGCACCAAAAATAGAAAAAACGGCGAGCCTGACGACCGTTAGCTAGGATCTGCATGTGACCGAGATCCTAGGTGGGCACCACGATATACCGACCACGATCGATACAGAGGCAGTTCCCTTTCTTAAAAATAGGCCACTGAGACTGATACTAACGCGTCACCACGCAATCGCCTTAAAGATTCTATGAAATATGCAGTTTTAAATCAACTTGAATCAAAAGAACGAATAGCATTAGGTAGAAGAAAAAAAGCGAAAAAACTTTCGCGATAATGTGGTGCGTCCGAGAAGATTCGAACTTCCGGCCTTCTCCTCCGGAGGGAGACGCTCTATCCAGCTGAGCTACGGACGCAAAAAGCGTTCAAGTATAATATCTGCCGTCCATTTCTAAAAAGAAACAGCCCATGTTAGCATGCTTTAAAGTCGTTCTCCACCTAAAATATGAACATGAAAATGCTCAACTTCCTGGCCTGCGTCATGACCTGTATTTGTAAGGATACGATACCCGCTTTTTCCTAATCCGAGCACTTCTTCTGCAACTTGGCTGACAGTTTCGAAAAATTTTTTCGTTTCTTCCGCTGATGATAACCGTACGAATTCTTCAAAATTCCTGTACAGCCCTTTGCTGACTACCAGAACGTGGATCTTGCACATAGGATTAATATCATAAAAAGCAATTGCCACATCATTTTCGAAAACTTTTTTCGCGGGAATCTCTGACTGCAATATTTTATAAAAAACGTTATTTTTATCGTACATATTTTCTCCAAACTAACTTAATATGTTCATTAGATTGCGCCTACTTCGGAGGTTAAAATAATGCGAAAGAAATTTCAACAGAACGAATTGGTTTACTTAGCATTCGGATCGAATCTCGGGAATAGAATGCAAAATTTCAGAGACGCGATTGATGAATTATCCGCATTTTTCGAGATAAAGCAAATATCACATGTCATTGAAACTGAGGCTTTGCTGCTAGAAGGTACTCCTGCCAGTTGGAACATCCCTTATCTTAATATGGTCATTTCCGGAATAACCAATTATTCTCCAATGGAGTTATTTACAAGCATACAAGCGATTGAAAAAAAACTTGGCCGCGATTCAAATGCACAAAAATGGTCTCCAAGAATTATCGATATAGATATTCTCGCTTACTATGGTCAAGAAATTTACGAAGAAAAACTGACTATTCCGCATAACGAAATAAAAAATCGCGATTTTATTCAGTATTTGCTTAATGAGTTAGAATACGAAATACCAAACGAAATAAAAATCGATATCAATAATTATGTTGCATTAAATCATTTCGTTTTATATCCGAAATTTGTAGGTATAGTAAACGTAACTCCTGATTCTTTTTCGGATGGAGGTAAATTTCTACAACCGAATTTAGCGGAAAAGCAAATACGAAAACTGATTGCCGATGGCGCTACTATGGTCGATATAGGAGCACAATCTACGCGACCTGGATATACAGCAATATCAGCACAAGAAGAAATCACCAGATTAAATGGAGTTTTGGAAAGGTGTTCTGACGTTGACTGTATTAGCATTGATACATATTCCAATAAAGTTTTGGAGTACGTAATTGAAAAATATCCGAATATAAAATGCGCGAATGTTCAGCAACTGGAAAAATTGAACAAAGAAACCATAAAACTAATCACAGATAACAACCTAAAAATCATAATAATGCTTCAAGGAACGAATTATTGTTGGTTTGGAAACGCCATAAATGATTTGGAAGAACAAGGAATCCAACGATCAAATATTATAGTTGATCCGGGAATAGGATTTGGAAAAAACAAACGGCAAAATATCGAGATAATCAAAAATTTGCATAAATTAAAGCAGTTCAGTTGCGAAATTATGCTGGCGCATTCACGGAAATCCTTTATTTCAGCCTTTTCTAATGCAAATGCAAGCGACCGTGATATAGAAACTATCGCATTTTCCTCCTTTGCTGCAGATACAAAAGCGGTTGATTATCTGCGAGTACACGATGTTAAAAAACATATGAAATTTTTTGTAGCAAAAACTGTTTTTAACAGCGGAAATTAATCTCAGCAAACGCACGAATTTTTGTAGTATAAGAAAAGAAAACTTTTCCCCAAAAAATTATCTTTTTGCAATGAGCTTTTATTTTTTTATCTGGTATGACTATATATAATATTGCTCATTAAAAGGTTGTAATATGACATCTGGTTTGAAGAATACATTCATCTTATTTTGTGTTTTGATAGGTTTGTTATCGGCTTGTACTACGGATTATGATAATCCTGCTTCCCCAATAATTGAAAGCAAACAATCTGAAAATTTATCTCATATTGACGCTATTTTATCGCATACGACTCAGTTTAATCCTGAAGATATTCTGGTAGTATTCGATTTTAATTACACGCTTATGTATCCGACTATTCCATGTTTGCATAAGAACAATATTGATGCGAATAAAAGCGCTTTTAAGGAAATTTTAAGCCAGCTCTCTCATGAACAAGCAGACGTAATGTTGTCTCAGATGATGGCTACAGAGCATCAAAGACTAATAAACGATGAATTATCGAACTTTTTGAAAAAATATTCAAAAGTAAATTTCATCGTTTGCTCTAGTTCTCTCGAAAAAAATGCTGATGCTTATCTAAAATTGCTGATAGAAATAACATAAAGATATCAAACGGTTATCATCTTGAAAATTTCAAATTTTCGGATTTTAAAGAATATTTATCTGGACACCCTTTTTATAAAAACGGAATTATAGTTACAAATTGCAGAAACAAAGGCGAAATATTGGTGAGTTTTTTAAAAAGAATCGCCCATAAACCGAAATTGATAATATTCATCGACAATAGTGCTGATAAATTAGAAGATGTTCAAGCCGCTGTAAAATCACTAAAAGATACCAAGCTAATAATTATTGAGTATTTAGAGTACAAAAACAAAGCATTGAAAAAAGTATCTGAACAAGAATTCAGAAAATATTGGAATGAACAAGTTAAAAACTTTTTGCAAATCGGTTGATTGTCTGCGAGTACATGCTGTTGAAAAACATATGAAATTTTTTGTAGCAAAAACTGTTTTTAACAGTGGAACTTTTAATGTCAGCAAACGCGCGAATTGCTATCCCAAAACTTCTTTTACTTTATAAGCCAGTTCCTTTAAGTTAAATGGCTTCGATAAGAAATGGACTTTATCATTATTCGCCAGTGATTCTCTAAAATTATCCTCTGTATAACCGGAAATAAATATGACTTTCATGTTCGGCCTATGAATTTTGATATTTTCCATAAGAGTCGGACCGTCCATTTTCGGCATAACAACGTCAGTAATAACTAAATCTATTTGTTCCGAATCTTTTCTGATAAATTCCAATGCAGCTTCGCCATTTACTGCTTCTATAACACGATATCCTTTGTCACGCAGAGCCCTTGAGCTGAACATCCTTACTGCGTCTTCATCTTCTACGAGCAAAATAGTGCCAGTTCCTGTAATATCTATAACCTTATTTTCCTTTTTCGCTTCTTTTGCTTTTGTTTCGGCAACCTCTTTCTCAGCAACCATAGGAAAATAAATGCTGAATTTCGTTCCTATACCCATTTCGCTTTCAACAGATATAAAACCGCCTGTTTGATTTACGATTCCATAAACCGTTGACAGTCCGAGACCAGTTCCCCTCCCCTTCTCTTTCGTCGAAAAAAACGGATCGAATATTCTATTAAGATGGCTCTCTGATATTCCGCTTCCAGTATCTGCTACTTCAATCAAAATGTACTCACCGGGAGGCATTGTATCTCCGCGCAAAAATTTTGGCTCGACATTTTTATAAGGTGATGTTTGAATTGTTAAAGTCCCGCCTTCCTTCATAGCGTCGCGAGCGTTTACTGCAAGATTTATAATTACTTGCTCAAATTGAATTTGATCTACTTTTACAAATCCTACATCACGATTATGAACAATTTTCAAATCAATTTTTGCTCCAAGCAAACGTTTCAATAAAGCAGACAACTCGCCTATCATATCCGTTACACTCAGGATTTACGGCTGTAAAGTTTGCTGTCGAGAAAATGCCAATAGCTGCCGAACCAAATTAGAAGCACGATTCGCATTTTGCTTTATCTGCATGACATCATTAAATGATTGATCTGACGGAATATATTTTTCCAATAGCAAGTCGCAATAACCAATCATTGCCGTAAGAAGATTATTGAAATCGTGCGCAATTCCTCCCGCTAATTGTCCGACTGCTTGCATTTTTTGCGACTGCACAAACTGCTGTTGTAACTCTTTTCTCGCCGTTATATCTATAAAATATATGACCAGTCCGTCGTTATCCTTCGTCCGCTTGTTCTCCTCTATTTTAGACATATATATCATTACGGTTTTTGGATTTTTCGAATTAATATGAATTTCGAACGGAGGCATTGACTGATATAAAGCCGTTATCAACTGATAGATTTTCTCTCTGACATTTTCTCGATCTTCATCCGCTATATAATCAAGAAAAGTATTTTTTTCTACTTTTTCCGCTTCAACTATTTTTTTGAACGTAGCATTACAGGCGCTTATTGTTTCCGCTCCATCTGTAATTAAAATTCCGACAGGCGCATCTTCAAAAATATGTTCAAAATATAATTTCGTCTTTCCCAAAGCCTGAATTAAATCACCGCTTTGTTGCGCTTCTTTCGACACTACAAACGCTTTTATATCATCTTCATCATTCTGAAGAATCTGTCTTGCAATAACTTCAATTTCGTCGCTGATCGGAGATTTTAGCTTTAATTTTATAGGCATTGATTCGACTAATTTCGCTTCATTACTTTTATTTAGCAAATCATCGCTTCCACTTTTTATTATATGTTCATAAAAACCGGAATTAATTACGTTGCTTCGATTGGTTCCTAACCATTGCGCAAACGTATTGTTGCAAAAAGTAATTTCATTGTTTGAGTTTATGCAAAAATACCCTACATTCGAGTTGTTAATTATATCGAAAAGAAAAGTACTGTTTGTTTCAAGAAAATCTATTCGAGAAACTGACGGCGTCATATCTATAATAGTCCAGCAAGAATAACCTCCCTTATCAGCAAGCGGAGAAACCGCAATCCGCCATAACGTCGTATTATCGGAACGCAAATTCATCGGCACATCAATGTGATGTTGTTTGGAATTTTTCGCAATTTTTTGCAGTTCATGAATTGCACCGACCACTTTCGGATATTTTCCAAAGCATATAATGAAATCTTCTATAGATCTGATCCTAAATCCCGGAAATAAATTCTGCGCCACTCGATTAACAAAAACACATTTTCCGGCTTCATTAAAAACAAAAAACGCAAATATACACGAATCAAATCCGTTTATAGCGATATTTTTTTGAAACGAAATAATTTGATTTTGATTGTGCAATTTTTGAATTTCTTTATGAAATGAAAAACATAAAACTAATGTAACCACCGCTGTTATTATCGGGAAATAATCTTCATAAAGCATTCCGGATATGACTATCCACAACAACGAAATGGATAACACACTCATTAACATAAAATGCTTAAACGAAATTTTTTTCTTTGATAAGAATTTTTCTGTGTCTATTAAAAATTTCATTTTTACCTTTCCTGTTTTGTTAAATAAACTTTTGAAGTAGCAAACGAAATAAAAAGTATTCCTGAAATTATCAGTAAGGAAGCCAACGGAGATATATTTATATAGTCTGCAAAAATCATTTTAATACCTATATAAGAAAGTATCACGCCAACTCCATATTTCAGATAACGAAATTTATCTACGGCAACGGCAAATGCTATATACAAAGAACGAAGACCGATAATCGCAAACGCATTCGAAGTATAAATTATGGTTTTGTTATCCGTTATAGAAAAAAGTGCAGGAATCGAATCAAACGCAAAAATTATGTCGGATATCTCTATATAAATAATAGCGATTACTAAAATTGTTACTTTCCATTTTCCATTTTCGCGTACAAAAAAGCGACCGTTGTGATTACCTTCGAAAACATTAAAATACTTTCTGAAATTTTTGATATTTTCAAAATTTTTATTTCTGCTTTTCTCAAAAAATGACGATATTCCAGCGAATAATATAAACGCTCCGAAAATATAAGTCATAAAATGAAATGCCTCTAATATTTCTGATACTGCAAATATCATCAAGAAGCGCAAAATTAACGCACCCCATATACCCGCAAATAATAATTTCCTTTGGTGCTCTTGTTGTATACCAAGTTGGCTGAATATCAGAAGAAACACAAAAATATTATCGACGCTCAAAGATTTTTCTATAAAATAAGCACTCAAATATTCGTAAAAATGATTTAATCCCATTTGCGCATATACAAAATATGAAAATCCTAATCCCAAAAAAATCCAAAAGAATGTCAGATAAATTGCTTTTTTTATAGATGCGTTTTTCGAGAGAAATAAAAGATCGATAATGACCAAAAATATGATCACAACATTAAAAACAAAAAAGAAAAACGCGTTATCCATTTTTCGAATCTTGAAAAACTAAAACACAACAATATTAATTTTAATTTATTTTGTAATAAATTACCACTTTTGACTTGAATAATTGTTTCTTAACGAAAACTGTGATTTAATACATTCAAATTTCTTATTAATGAGAATTAAATGAAAAGAATAATTGTTATTGCTCTATCCTTTGTTTGCATTTGCGAGTGCCAGCCAAGAATAAACTCGCGCGGAAATATCACTTTGGCTGAAAAAATCGATACCTTTGTAATTGGAAAAACGAAAACCACGGATGTATATAATGCGTGCGGTACTCCGTCATTGCAAAGGGGTGATCGAATATGGATTTATATAGGAGCGAAATCGGAAGAAATTGCTTTTAGAGAAGTTGAAATGAAAGACAAACTTGTTGTACGTCTGACTTTCGATGACAAAGGGCTTCTTCGCAACATAGAAAAGGTATCTGAAGATAAAGCGAAATCAGAAGCTGATTCTGAAGTAACAGAATTGTTGAAAAAATGAAAAGCGCGAAAAAAACATTACCCGAAATAAGTATTGTTGTACCATTTTATAACGAATCTGCGTCAGTTAAGGTATTTTTTGAAAAAGTTATTCCGATTTTACGTCAAACAAAAAGTTCTTTTGAAATCGTATGTGTAAATGATGGCAGCCGTGATGACACTTTCGACAAATTGCTGAGCGAAAAGAAGAAATTCAGCGAATGGATTGCGACTTACAAGACCCGCCTAAATTAATTATCGATATGATAAAAAAATGGAAAGAAGGTTTCGATGTAGTTCTCGCGAGACGAGCGAATCGTTCCAGAGATAGCTTTATAAAAAGAATTACCGCAAAGTTATTTTACGATTTTTATAATAGCATGGCATATTTTCCTCTTCCGAAAAATGTTGGCGACTTTAGATTAATGGATAGAAAAGTTGTAGAGATTTTGAAAACATTTCCCGAACGAACTCGTTTTATGAAAGGGCTTCTTTCATTCGCAGGTTTTAAAACCACTTATGTCGATTATGTACGTCAAGCCAGAAAAAAAGGAACGACGAAATGGTCGTATTGGAAGCTTTGGAATTACGCAATTGACGAAATAACTTCATTTTCGACACTTCCTCTAAAAATTTGTTCGTATATTGGATTGCTGGTTATGATGTTAGCATTCGCTAGAGGTCTTTGGATAACTTTTCGAGTATTTATTCAGGGAATTGATGTTCCGGGTTATGCTTCTCTCATGGTCGCAATGCTGTTTTTGGGAGGAATCCAATTGATATTTTTAGGAGTCATCGGCGAATATATAGGCCGCATTTATACAGAAACAAAACAGCGACCAATATACATAGTCAAGGATATAATAAAGTAATTTTTTAAATCGAAATAAATGGAAGGAATAAAAAGAATTAATGGAATTTTCTAGTTTATTTTGGGCTATTCCTTTTTTGGGTATTATTCTTTCTATGTCATTTATGCCTTTGTGGTGTCCGAATTTTTGGCATAAACATAATGGATATGTTCCTGCATTTTGGAGTTTAATTTATCTTTTTTTTATTGGATATATTTTCGGAGTTTCTAAAATATTCGATGCAACTTTCGAACCGATTTTTGATCATTATATTCCTTTCATTATTTTGATATCTGCTTTGTATATAGTCTCAGGAGGAATTTTTATAGATTTTCCGCGAGCAAATGGTCCTATGTTTAATGTAAGTTTTTTGTTTTTTGGCAGTTTGCTTTCTGGATTTATCGGGACTACAGGAGCGGCAACGTTATTAATACGTCCTTTGTTAAGAGCAAATGCAAATAGAAAACACAAAACGCATATACTCGTCTTTTTTATTTTTTTAATAGCTAATATCGGAGGGATTTCGACCCCACTTGGTGATCCGCCTCTTTTTATTGGATTTTTGGAAGGAGTAGATTTCTTTTGGTTCATAAAAAATTTATATCGATACCAACTTGCAACAACTTTATTCCTTTGCATTTTATTTTTCTTGATTGATTTATTTTTATTAAAGAAAGAGATTCAAGAAAATATTCAAGCAAAGGATTCGCACCATCTCATTATCAGAGGAAAACGAAATCTTATATTGATACTCGGCATATTAATGGCCGTAATACTTTGTAATTTCGAAGGAAATTTTGTTTTATTCGGAGAAAAATTTTCTTACGCTTCATTAATCAGAAATAGCATTTTGCTTTTAATATCACTTATTTCGCTATTAACAACTCCGCCATCTATAAGAGAACGAAATTCATTTTCATTTGAACCGATAAAAGAAGTCGTGAATTTATTCGCAAGTATTTTCATAACCGTAACTCCGATAATCGCAATGCTACACCAAGGAAATGATGGCTCGTTGAAATTTATTTTCGATTGGACTGCTCCCAGCGGCGATATAATTGCAAGCAGATGTTTTTGGGCCAGTGGCTTGTTGTCGTCCATTTTAGATAACGCCCCGACATTCCTTATCTTTTTTCATATGCTATCCGGAAACGCCAATGAATTAATGACTATCAAAGCGCACCTGTTGACTGCGATTTCTATTTCTACGGTATTTATGGGAGCAATAACATACATAGGCAACGCGCCAAATTTAATGGTGAAATCAATCGCCGCAAATTACGGTGTAAAGGCTCCGTCTTTCATCGGATATATGGTTTGGTCAATCGGAATTCTAATTCCTGTGTTTTTTGTAATTTCATGTATACTATAATAAAAATGTATGCCCTATCGGCTAAAGCCGATAGTCCCGGGTTCTGCTTTGAAAGCGTATAAAAGATTGAAGTCTCAAAATCAGATATTCTAAAATTATCTATTTTATGGTGTCCTTCTTGCAGTTCCATGTATCTCTGTATATCTTCTTTATTGAGATTTTCGATTGCTCTGCCTTAGATACTAATGCATACGTCAGCACATACGAATGCTCCAGATATATGTTCTCGATTATTATATCTTGTAATTTGCAGAACTTTATTATTTCTCGGCATATCGCAGCTACATTTCCGCACAGCGTTCAATATCGATATTCTGTATGTGATACTGCAGATTGTACACGCTATATGTGCTTCTCCTCTATCCCATGCCTTATTATATTGAAGTATTTGCCTAAAGGTGAGGAAGAATTTATTTGCACACGGCAGAAATAAATACAATGATATTTTATCTAATGGATTAATCTTTAATAGGAAAAAATACAGTGTTAAAAATTGAGGTGTCCAAAGAAAAACGCACAAGAAGGAATTGCAGAAAAACACAGCGACAGTCTAATGATACTTGTTGAAATTAAGGGCAGACAGACGATAAAGATATTCACCAAACTTATTATATGATAGGAAACAAAAAATCGAGAACGACTATATAAGCGGCGTTAAGAAAAATAAAACCATGGCGGTTGTTTTGTCTTAGTTCGGAAGAAATCGGAATCAGTGAGAAAATAGAAGCTGCAGGCAGATGTGTGTTCACGGCAGCATCTTGATTAGATGCATTGATGTTGAAACGCTATCATCCAAAGGAGTTGGCATATTCGAGAATTCGTAAGGCTATAACAACGGCAACGAATTTTTAACAATCCTTACTGAACGAACTTCAAAATATTATGGAACAGCGGCTTGTGTATATAAAAAGACTAAACTAGTCGTATAAAACGAAGAGTTTGCATAGAAATAATATAAAACACATAAGTTATACTATGGTTTTGAGACTTAACTGATAGAGTTCTTGAGTTTAAAGCTCGCTTCGCAATCAGGAGTCTCAAGATTTGCGATAATCGAACCGTTGGGAGAGCGCGAGTGCTCGTACACGAGGAAGAAGTAAGCATTATAAATATAGGCTGTGAGGAAAAGCAATTTAGAGGTATGTTTTTATGGAAAAATAAGGAGATATCCAAACAATAAAACAGGAATATCTGAATTTGTAAAACGTTGCCTTGATGCAGCTAAATTGCGAGTGATTTTAGAACCATCAGGAGGATATGAGAAACGCTTATTAACGGCGTTGCATGAGAAGAATATATAGTTATCAGTTGCGTATTATGTGCGCAATTTTGCAAGGAGATACCGAGATTTCAGAGCGAAGTTCGAAGCTGAAAACTCTGGAAGACGATGTTCTTCTTGTTATGATTTACTATCGATTTTACGTGAGTTTTCAGTTTTTGGAGATACTTTTTGATCTCGATGCATCGAACTTATGCCAGCATATTCAAAAAATCGAGCCAATTTTAGTAAGCATGAAGAATAGGATGTTAACCCAATATAATTTAGAAACAATTTTGATTGATACGACAGAAATTCCGATTCAAAGACCATCGAAAAATCAGCGAAAATACTACTTCGGTAAGAAAAAACGCTGTACGATGAAGTTTGAAATTTAAACTGATAACAAAGATAAAATTATCGGTATTTCAAAGAGTTATAACGGGAAAACTCATGATTTTAAAATTCAAAAAATGTCGGATCATATACCACATGATGCCCTTGTGCTCACCGGTTCGGGCTATCAGGAGCAGCAAAAACTTCATACGAAAACCGTTTTGCTGCCCAAACGACGACGAAAAGTTCTTCTCACTCCAAAGCAAAAAAAACATAATACATATCTTCCTTCTAAACGCATTCTTATCGAACACTTCTTCGCTCAGCTCAAAAAATTCAAAATTTTGGACTTCACTTACAGAAATTTAATAAAAAAACTCCATTTTAGATTAGCGCCGATATTCTTCCCATCCGTAGAGCGTATTTCTTCCATTCTTACTTCATACTTTTGCAAGAGGACTATTATAAAAAACGTACATACAGCAACAACATTATATTATGCGGAATATATTGACTTATTTCTTCAAAAATGTATCTTATTAGCTGTGGGCCTGTAGTTCAACGGTTAGAGCCCTCCGCTCATAACGGAGTAGTTGTAGGTTCGAATCCT
>CADBNZ010000051.1 GCA_902796155.1 uncultured Pseudomonadota bacterium | reverse complement strand
TTTATGGGTAGTAAGTAAAAGTCGCACGGGCAGATTACGGTACGCCCTTAAGGCGAAGGCTAGTACCCTAGCCTTATAGGCGCATATACAGAACCAACAGATAAGCTGGTGGGTAACTATTGGTTTCCTGTTCTATGGATAGCATGAACGATCTGACGATGCCATAAAAAAAGGAGAGGAAACAACTCCTCTCCTTTGCAAGAACAAAGTTATCTACTAGAAATTATATGTCGCAAATACACGAATGTTATACCCACGATTTCTGATTTTTGCTTCCATTTCGTGAGAAACTTCATAAAGTTCATCAGAACCCCCTGCTTTATTTAGCTTATAATTACCTTTACCATTTAAGCTGCTTTTCTTATTTACTTCAAAAACATAACCAGCTTCAGTACATATCGTCATATTTTCAGTAACTGCCTTCTTTGCACCAACCCCAATTAGCGGAGCGAAAGCACCAAGTTTTACTGCATCATTACCACTAAACAATTTTGCTCTGGAATAAGTTACACCGCCTTTTAAATAAAGAAGAGCATCGATTGTTTCGAAATACCGCCCAAAAATGACCTCGAAATATGGTCTAAAGCCTTTTGATTCCAATTTAACAGTTCCAAAATCTGTTTTTGAGACTTCTGTGTCTTTCTTTCCAGATATATCTAAAGCAATTTGAAGGCCATAATAAAGATTGCCATCAAAATCGCCCCATCCGGCTACAAGCAAAGCACCTAGCTTATTCAATTTATTTTTGGCAATGCCGTAATTGACATTTCCCGTATCCTCAAATGAAGCAAGATTAGTAGAACCGGCGGAGAGTGCTTCATATGTTATACTATCTACCGGTAGCCCAGCTGCTCCTAAAAACGACCTAACAGTAGGATCGTCAAACGCCCCAATATCTATATCACCACTCCATTTATAGCGATATTTGGTCTCATCTGCTGTAGTTTTATATCCGCCTTTTGCAAGACCGAGACCAACGAACCATCCACGCATCGCAGCTTTTGAAATTGCGGCATTCCTATCTGCATTATCATAAGCTGTTGCCGTTTCGGATTCTGTGGAGCTTCCTCCTGTATATGTTGTTACAGCTGCGTCTGCTGCTAATGGCATAAACGGGATCCCTAACAAGCATAAGCTAATCACTTTCTTCATAATAAACCTCATAGTAAAATTACGTCATATTTTACTAACTATTTTCTTTAAATCAAGTTAAAAAGGCAATTTCTAGGTTACCCCCTCCTCAATTTTTAGCGCAGTGTGGCATTTCTGACACAGTTAAAGAAGGAGGGGAATGGAGTTATAGATCTTATCTCTACCTATTCCAGTTGCTTTTTAAAATTGCCCGTGAAAGGTTGTGGTTGTTATTTCGTTAAAATAATGGTGTTTGATTGTACTTTTTCATCTTTTCAAAATGTAATAATAAAGAACGATTTTGTCGTTTTCAAAGGTCCATTTCTTCTTATTCTAAAATGCCTTTTCTTGCCTTCTTCCTATACTTCGTGTGGTATTACACTTCCTCGTATCTTCTATATCCATCTTTCACTTCAGCAAGGAAAACAGAGCCTATATTTTTATAACATGCTATTGCATTTTCTCCGCCGATATAGTTGAAAGATTCTGTGGTGGTGCCTAGTTTTTCGTATTCATCAAAAGACACTTCGATTCGGTTTGCGAGGTTTTGTCTGTTCTCTTCTGAAAGAACGACTGATTTATATTGATCAGAGATAACGAGGCTGTAATATTCTGCAACGCTACCAGAACCATAGCTGTACATTCCGATTCTTTTTTTTGCCAAATCCGTTTTGCAATTATCGATTAATGAGATAAGCGAGATATATAGTGATGCTGAGCAGCTATTTCCGATTAATGCGTTGTAGACAAGAGCGTCTTTTATATCTCTTTCAGAGAAAAACTGTCGTGCAGCTTTGATAGCCATCTTATTAAACGGAGCATGAAAGCAAGTGTAGTCGATATCTTCTAAATTTAGGCTGGATTGTTCCAAATATCCGTCGAGAGCATATTCCAATGAGCGCAAATAATTGTGTGCAGAAAGCCTTCCGTCAAACATAGCTTCGTTTGCTGCAGCAGGCCGCCAAAAATCCGCAACATCCGCTGTATAAACCCCCGAAAAAGGCTCGATATATGCCAATCGAGGATTTTCTGAAACGAGTATGGCTACTGCGGCGCCTCCTTGCGTTGGTTCTCCCGAAGTGTTCGGCGAGTATTTCACGATATCCGAACCAATAACCAGAGCTTTCGAACCCGAATTATTTTCTACAAAATTTTTGGCCATTTGCAAGGCGGCCGTAGCAGAGTAGCAAGCCTGTTTTATATCAAAAACTCTGCAGCTCGGTTTTAATCCCAAAAAATGATGAACGTATATTCCCGCGGATTTCGATAAGTCAAAAGAAGATTCCGTCGCAAAAATCAGCAGATCAATTTCATTTTTATTCTCGATTTTCGCAAGAACCTTTTGCGCAGCGTCTATGGCAATCGTGACTATATCTTCATTCGGAGGGAAAACCGCCATTTTCTCTTGCCCTATGCCCTCGTAATATTTGCGATAATCTACATTTCTGTGTTCAGCCAGAGTTTTCAGCGATAGAAAATAGCGAGATGTGGAAAAAGCAATCGCGTCAATTCCGACATTTTTTTTTCTGTTGCAGTTAAGCATTGCTGTTGTTACTCCGTTCTAAAGCAATGTGTGATTCCCTCAATTCGCCTTGATTTGTTTGCGCAGCCAGCAAAGACAGCTCCGAGCACAATGTCGCAGCAGCAATTATCGCCGCCAATCTTTTTGATGATTCGGAGTCGTTTGAATAGCATTTCATTAAGGCCAAATTTTCGATTGCAAAATCGAGATTTTTCCCATTTCCTACAGTTCCGACAATTATATTTGGCATAGTAACGGAGAAATATAAATCCTCGCCATGCATTTCCGCGAAAGTAATGCCCTGCGAGGCTTCAACGATATTCGCTCCGTCTTGTCCTGTCGCCAAGAAAATGGCAAGAGCCGTGTTTGCGTAATGAGCGTTTGCGCTGCGTACTGACCCGGCTAAAATACTTCCGATGAGATTTTTCTTTGCGTTTAATTCGCATATTTTTGATGGAGATGTCTTTAAAATTGATTCGCAAACGTCTTTTGTTACGATTATTTCGGCAGAAACTCGTTTTCCTCGTCCCAAAACGCCATTAACGGCGGAAACTTTTTTATCTACGCAATAATTTCCTGAAACAGAAACATAATTTAGATTATTGCAGTTTGAAAGAATAAAATTCGCGATATCGTCCGCTGCTTTTGTGACTATATTGTGTCCTGAAGCGTTCCCGACTTCAATAGAAAAACGCACATAGAGCAATTTTGCGATATTTTCGACATGGATGTTCTTTAATTTTGCGAATCTGCTCGATTTATTAACGACGTTTTCAATGCTTTTTTGGTTTGCAAAAATCCATTCTTCGCATTTTAGTGCGCCTTCTGTATCAATCGCTTCAAGAATTATTGATCTCGTCATACAATCATCGGAGACAAAAACCTTTATTCCATTTGATTTTTGCGATACCAAAGCACCACGTTTTGTAGAATGCCAAAGAGGAGTCTCGAAAGTCGCCATCGGCACGGAAACAGCTTCTTTCACTCCTTCATAAACAAGATTTATCGGACCGATTATCTTAGTCGGAATAATTGTTTTAACTTTTGTATCAGTGAATTTCATGCCGCAATTATCCTCATAAAAAGTTATGAAAGCAACATGGTAAGTATACCTCTTATTGGCTTTTCTATGAACGTATAAAACAGTCCGACTCTATGCCCGACCAGTTGTGATAATGGTTCGCTGAGCATTTCTAAGCCAATTATAATGAAAAAGCCAAAAGGTTCTAATTTGTAATATGATTCAACAAATCTTCTTGGAATTATCGCTGCGATTATTCTGCTGCCGTCAAGTGGCGGAATTGGTATAAGATTGAAGAAGAAAAGACCGAAATTGATCATTGTGAAACTTAGCAGCATTCTAAACACGAATCCATCTGAACTTTGCAGACCGAAAGCGCATATAACAGCAACAAGCAGATTGTAGAGCGGACCTGCTATTGCTACGAGTGCCATATCAGTTATCGGATCTTTGAATTTACGCGGATCTACAGGAACAGGCTTTGCATATCCAATCAAAAAAGGCGAATGCATTAAGTATAAACCAAGAGGAATAATAAAAGACCCCCAAAGATCGAAATGAGTATATAACTTGAACCGTCCTGCATTTTTTGCTGTGTCATCTCCCAAAGAATACGCAACTAATCCGTGCGAAATTTCATGAAAAACGATCGCAACAAACAGGGGAAAAATGTTGAAGACAATGGTGTCTATAAAATCATGCATGATCTATTACTGACTGTAGAAGCTGCTATTTTTTCCTGAAGCTGTCGAAACTTATGATTTTACCGTCATCAGATGATTTTTTACTGTCATCATCGCTGTCGGATTTTTCTTTGAATGACATGCGTGTGCCATCATCATCGTCGCCGTCATCTCCAAAAGTCGGCGTAAATTGGAGCGCAAACTTTACCGAAGGATCAACAAAAGCCGTAAGGGCTGCATAAGGAATCTTCAAATTTTCTTGTATTCCGCTGAAACTTAAATCAACAGAAAAATATGTGTCTGCGACGTATAAATTCCAATACTGATACTGAATAACGATCATTACTTCTTCAGGATGACGTTCTTTAAGAAATTTTGGAACCTTTGTTTTCGGATGATCTGTGCGAAAGCGGATGTAAAAATGATGATTTCCCGGCAAGCCGTTTTCAGAAACGTCCTTAAGTACGTCGCGCACAACAGAAATAAGCGCTTTCTGCACTAATTCATCGTATCTAAATCCAGTACTCATTGGTGAACATCTCCAAAATCTATGACGAGGTTGAGCTTCAAAATAAATGGGGCGAGTGATCGGAGTTGAACCGACGACTTCCAGAGCCACAATCTGGCGCTCTGACCAACTGAGCTACACCCGCCAAAAAAATGAACGCCCAACTTTAGTATATACAAATGATCTTTTAACTTTTTATTGAGAAAACGTCAATAGAAAATCGTATTATCATATGATCATCAAGCGATAATCATAATTTTTTTAGAAAAACGAAAAAATAGATAAAATTTTAATTATTTTTTAACAAACACCAAATAAGGTGATAATATATAAAAATAGTTAAAGCTGTTTTTTTAGTAGTTTTTGAAGTTAAGTAAGAGGGAAAGTATGAAAGTTCTTTTAATAGAAGATGATACTCCGACCGCAAAAAGCGTTGAGGCGTTATTGAGAAAAGAAGGTTTGGTTTGTGATGCTACAAGCTTTGGTCAATATGGTCTCGAAGTAGGAAAAATCTACGATTACGACGGCATTATATTAGATTTGATGCTTCCTGATATTGATGGTATGGAAGTTATCAAGAAACTGCGCTCGGCAAATGTTGTAACACCAGTTATTGTGTTGTCAGGGCTCTCTGAATCAAAGGATAAAGTTAATTGTCTGGATATTGGCGCAGACGACTATATAACAAAGCCATTTGATGCAAAAGAGCTTGTTGCAAGAATTCAGGCAGTTATAAGGCGATCAAAGGGACATTCGGAGTCTACAATCAAAATCGGAAGAATGTCGATTAATTTGCAAAGCAGAAGAGTTGAAATTGATGGAAAAGTACTACACCTAACAGGAAAAGAGTACGCGATACTAGAGCTGCTTTGCCTAAGACGTGGTGCGACTTTGACGAAAGATATGTTCCTCAATCATTTGTATGGAGGAATTGATGAGCCTGAGCTGAAAATCATCGATGTTTTCGTTTGTAAGCTGAGAAAGAAACTTATGGACGCCCTTGACGGCGAATGCTATATCGAAACCATTTGGGGCAGAGGATATACCTTGAAAGATGTTCCTGAAGATAATTCTGCGAATAACAAAATCGAAAACAGCGGCGGATTAAAGGAATATCCGAGAATGCAGCAAAGAACGGCTGTTTAAGTTTAATATATTGCGAAAAATATAAAAATAACCGATCTTAAGCGTCCGACCATCTCCTCTTCGGACGCTTTTTGTTTATGGCTCAATATACGTCTTGCTGATTTCCTTGTCTTTTTCGATCATTTTTGCGATTTCTTCTTCAGACGCGACAGGGATATTTTTCCCCAATTTAAAGTCCCAAATTACTGGCTTCATGATGTTTTTTCCGCCGCTCGCGTCTTCTGTAATTTCTCCTACAAGCACTCTATTGCCGTTTTCGTACATATCTATGCGAATAAGAGGGAATGGAGCTGATAATTTCTTGCAAATCTCCATCATTTTTTCAAAATTTTTTGGTTTTGGAAGATTGTTGCGCTTATGCTTTCCGGCTTTTACAGGCAAGGCTTTCCAATCAGGAAGCGTATAAAAAGAAAATGTCTTCGAATCTATATCAGTGCTCGAGTTATTTTCCATTTCCAAGCAGTAAGCGACGAGTGGCTTTCCGTATGAGCAGAAAAATTTATAGTCTCTGAAGGGCTTGTCGCCATTTTCAACAAGTTCTTCGGCGATAATGCGCTTTTTGTGAATATTGACCATGCCCGGAGCTTTGCAGAATTTTTTCAACTGGTCTATCGTATCAGGAATATTGAGCTTTGATTTATCGGTGACGATGATAACTTCACGACCGTAATTGCCTCTTACGCTTTTCAAGACAAATTTGTTCGGCAGTTTGTTCCAGTCTATATCCTCGGGATTATCCCAAACACCGAGCAAAGGCACTACATGTTCCTCGCCAACGATATCGGCAACATATTTTTTCGCAAAGTATTTTGTGCCGATTACGCGCGTAATTGGTGAGTTCCAGAAATAATTTTCTAACAAATGCGCAACTTTATCGTTTAAAGTGCGAGGATGTTCATAGTCAGGCAGATATTCACCACCTTTTTGCATGAAAGCGATTTTTCGTGGATGTGTGAAACAGCTTTTCAGGCGTGGATTGCTGTCCAAAATAGCATTTATTCGCCCCAATTTTTGCGACGTCTTATAATAATTGTAGCCGCAAAATACCGTTGTCACCGATAAAACCGCAATTACGGCATTTTTGATTTTGCTAGACTGCATTTTTTCCTCCGTTTTCTTATTTCGAGGCTATTTTTTTCAATATATTTTCTATTTTTTCGGCTTTTTCAGATGAATCATCGATTAAAAAACGCAATTCAGGAGTGTGTTTTAAACGAATTGAGGCTCCGACATGGGCTCGCAATTTGTATTTATGCTTTTCCAAAAATTCCGCGCATTCTTCCGATGAAATTTGTGGTGAAATAGATGAAAAAAACACCTTCGCATGCTGTAAATCGGCGCTCATTTCTACTCCTGTTATGGCTATCATTGTGGCCATAGATGGTCGTTTGGAATCAGAGACAGCACCATGCAAAAGAAATTCCGAAAGAACCTTTTTTACTTCGCTGGCGACGCGAACTCGTCGTGGTGTTTCTTTTCTTTTTATGGCACTTTCAGGTATCATAGCTTGCGCTCGATTTTTTCCATTTCAAAGCACTCTATGATATCGCCGATATGAATATCGTTGTAGTTTTCCAAACAAATACCGCATTCGAAGCCTTCACGAACTTCTTTCGCGTCATCTTTGAGCCTTTTTAAGGTTTTGATTTCCGTTGAGTATACGACAACGCCGTCACGCAGCAATCTGACTTTTGCTCCACGTTTAACAACACCATCGATAACCATACATCCGGCAATGCGGCCAAGTTTGGACACATCGAACGTTTTGCGTACTTCTGCGGAGCCGATAACATGTTCTCTGACTTCAGGAGCAAGCAATCCAGACATCAGCGCTTTTATATCATCAGTTAAATCGTAGATTATGGAGTAATAACGAACCTGAATTTTGTCTCGAGCGATTTGGTTACGCGCTTGCGCATTTGCTCTAACATTAAATCCAAGAATCATTGCGTTCGAGGCTTTTGCCAAAGCAACATCACTTTCCGTTATTTCTCCGATAGTGGAATGAATAACCTTAACTGCAACTTCATCGGTAGCTAATTTTTCAAGGCTTGCGCAGATAGCTTCTGAGGATCCCTGAACATCAGCTTTTACGATTACCGACAGAATTTTCAGCTTCTCATTCGCACTGATTTGCGAGAACATTTGCTCCATGGACGCACGAGAAGACACAACAAACGCCTGCTCACGTTTTTTGCGATCGCGATAATTCGCTACTTCTTTTGCTTTCGACTCATCTTTTACGACAATAAAATCATCGCCCGGAATGGTTGTTCTGTTAAATCCGACAATTTCTCCAGGAGTTCCTGGCGTGAGTTCTTTTAGATTCTCTTTACGTTCGTTCTTTATCGCTCGAACTTTCCCGTAAACGCAGCCAGAAACGAAAATATCGCCAACCTTAAGCGTTCCTTTTTTGATAAGGACGGTCGCGACGGGGCCATGTCCCTTCTCAACCTTGGATTCTATTACGACGCCTTCGGCAGAACGGTTAGGATTAGCCTTCAAATTCAACATTTCCGCTTGCAAAAGGATGGTTTCCTTCAATTTATCGAGATTCAAGCCGCTTTTGGCCGAAATTTCGACATCCATTACATCGCCGCCGAATTTTTCAACGATGATTTCATGGTTAAGCAGATCTTTTCGAACATTCTCGGCATTCGCTCCGTGCTTGTCCATTTTGTTGATTGCGACAACAATAGGAACTCCCGCCGCTTTTGCGTGATTTATGGATTCAATGGTCTGCTCTTTGACACTATCATCTCCTGCAACGACAAGAACAGCAATATCCGTGACATTCGCGCCGCGCGATCTCATTTCTGTAAATGCAGCATGGCCAGGAGTGTCAATAAACGTTATTTTGCGGCCGTCGTTTATGGTTATTTGATATGCGCCGATTCCTTGTGTTATTCCGCCGTCTTCTTTCAGAGCGACGTTTGTTTTTCTAAGCGCATCGAGCAACGATGTTTTTCCGTGGTCAACGTGTCCCATGACTGTAACGACAGGAGGACGTGGCAACAAATCTTCTTCTGCATCTTCGATTTTTAGGCCTATTTCGACATCGCTTTCACTAACTCGCTTGGCATTGTGCCCAAATTCCAGCACTATTAATTCCGCCGTGTCTGCATCAATAAGCTGATTTGCAGTCGCCATAACGCCAAGTTTCATGAGCTCTTTTATCACTTCACCTGTTCGCACAGCCATACGGTTAGCAAGTTCCTGAACGCTTATCGTATCAGGAAGTATGACTTCTTTTATGACTTTCGTTTCAGGAGTAGATGGCTTTTGAACAAACTTGTTCTTTTGCCGCGCTCTTCTTATGGACGTCAGCGAACGTGTTCGATCCTCATCATCAAAAGCTGTGTATATCGAAACACGACCAGCGCCCGCAGAGTATTTGCCTTTAAGCTCCCTGATATCTTTTTTGATTGCCGGCCCTTTTCGAGATGCGGAAGATTTATTTGAAGAATAATCGTCATCGTCATTGTCAAAATCAGATGAATGCTTCATTCCTTTGCGGAAATACTGTTTGTGCGTCGGCTCTTGGCGCGAAATATGCGGAGTATGTTGGCGAGGAGCTGAGGTTGGCTCAATTTCTGCCGCAATTTCATCTTTCGTTGCTTCTTCCTCTCTTCCTTCGTCCGCTGTTTCTTCTATCGATGTCGCTTTTCTCTTCGCTTCTTCTTGCTCTATTCGACGACGCTCTTCCTCTTCGGCGGCCCTCCTAATTTCGGCTTCTGCCTCTTCCGCCATTTTCTTTTGGCGCAATTCCTCTTGCTCTTTTTCTTCTTTCAGAGCGCCTTGAACAGCCTTTATGCGACTTTCTAATTCTTGGTCAGTCAGTCCCGAATTTTTATTGAAAATCTCTGTTTTTGAGGTTGCCGCATTTGCCGTAATTCCCGCAAGAGGCCGTTTTTTCTTGACCTCGACAGTAACAACCTTGGACTTTCCATGCGAAAAACTCTGCTTTACTCTTCCGCCAATAGAACTATCCGATGGCTTTTTCAAATCAGTAGAGCGAGATAAACTTAAAGTGCCCTTTTTTAATTCTGCCATAGTTCGAAAATTCTCCTGCACTATCTATTAAATAACAACTATACAATAATATTAACCATCCATCGACAAAACTACTTAAACCAATGTTCTCTGGCTTTCATAATAATCTCGCTTGCTGTGTTTTCATCCAGTTCAGGCAAGATTTCCATTAATTCGTCCGCTGCTAAGTCTGCCAAATCATCCAATTTTAAGATGTTATTTTCTGCAAGTTTCAGCAAAGTTGAGTTAGAAAACACTCCAAGTTCGATGAGCTTCTTATCGACCTTCATTTCTTTTATTTTTGCTTCAGCTTCTTTACCTTTGCGCTCTAAATAATTTTTCGCACGAGAAATAAGCTCTTCAGAGAGGGCTTCATCAAAACCTTCGATAGATGCCAAATCCTCTTTTGAAATGTTCGCAAGCTCTTCGACTTCAGAAAATCCTTCCGTAACCAACAGGTGGGCAATAACTTCATCGCAATCCAGAACATCCATAAAGATTTTTGAACGCGCGTGATATTCCTGATTGCTCTTTTCCATCGCTTCAGTTTCAGAAACAACCGTAATATTCCATCCTGTGAGAGCAGACGCCAAACGGACGTTCTGACCTCTTCTGCCGATGGCTAAACTGAGCTGATTATCAGGTGTGAGAACCTCAAATTTGTGCCCTTCCTCATCAAGAACGACCTTGGAAACCTCCGCCGGAGATAACGCATTGACCGCAAACGTAGCAGGGTCATCTGACCACAAAACTATGTCGATTTTCTCACCTTGCAGCTCCTGAATTATAGCTTGTACACGACTGCCTCTGACTCCAACGCAAGCTCCTATCGGATCGATGCCTGTATCTGCGGTATAAACTGCGACTTTCGCACGGCTACCTGGGTCACGAGCAACGGATTTTATCTCGATGACGCCATCGTATATTTCAGGAACTTCCTGCTTGAATAATTTCGCCAAAAATTGCGGATGGGTGCGTGATAAAAATATTTGCGGTCCTCGCACTTCACGGGAAACATCAACGATATATGCTCTGACACGATCGCCGACTCTGAAATTTTCTTTTGGAATGGTCTGATCTTTCCTTATTACGGCTTCGGTTCGACCGATATCCAAAGTTACGCCGCCAAATTCCGACCTTTTTACAACGCCACTTATGATTTCGCCAACACGTCCTTTAAATTCCTCGAATTGTTTGTCTCTTTCGGCATCTCTTATCTTTTGCGTAATGATTTGGCGACCAACTTGCGCCGCTACTCTTCCGAAATTAACGGGAGGAAGTTTTGTAACAAATTCATACCCTATTTCTGCGTTTGGCTCGATCTTTTTCGCTTCTTCCAAAGTCATTTCAGTAGAAGCATTTTCAACAACTTCTTTGACAGTGACATATTTTGCTATCGAAACTTCGCCAGTTTTTCTATCAATTGTCACGCGAATGTCGTTTTCATTGCCATACTTTGAACGAGCGGCTTTTTGAATGGCTCCTTCCATGGCTTCCAGGATTTTTTCTTTATCTAATCCTTTTTCACGAGCAACCGCATCGGAAATCTGCAGTAACTCAGGTCCATAAAAACGAGAATCGGTCCATAACGCTGTTGACATATTAAAATATCCCTCACTTAACCTATATATAAACTAAACTACAAACTACCTATATTTTAAAAACCCTGCGCACACTTGCTTTCTTTATATCGCCGAAATTGACCTTAGTCTCAGACTCATTTTTCGCTTCTTTGACGTATACAATCGCATTTTCGATTTTCAGCAGAGTGCCTTTTACCTTCTTTTTTCCTTCTTCGGAAGGAGCCACAAGCTCTACAGTGACTTCATTGCCGCAAAAACGCTTGAAATCTTTTTCAGTACGTAAAGGACGACTTTCACCAGGAGAACTTACATTCAAAATATACTTGCCTTGAACAAGATCCTCGACATCCAATATAGTAGACGCTAATTGACTGGCAGCGACACAATCATCTATGGAAACCGGTTGATTGTCGAAACGGTCGATGAATATCTCTACAGAAGCCTTTGAACCGAGAACAACATCAACCTTTACAAGGTCATATCCCTTGTCCTCGAGCGGATCTTTTAGTGCTGATGCGATTTTATCACCAAGAACCAATATAACAGTCTCCTATCAATGCCCTAAGCCCTTCCTAGAAACAGCTTAACTGTTTCTATCGATATTAAACTGTTCTATCAACACAAAAATAGCGAAACAAAATGGATTATGCAATAGAAAAATGCGAGGAGAGTAGAAGAGAAGACAATAATTATCTATGTTTGTACTTTTTTAATAGTTGTTTGTTAAATTTAAACTGTGAAAAAAGTATGTGACTAAAACTTGTTTATAAACTATTTGTAAAAGCACATCTTTTTTTGAATTAACTAGCAATCTCTTGTATTGGCTGTTTGGCCATGCTATTAAAAACTGTTTAGGTTCTTTTGGGGAATTGTACCATGAATTTAATCAAAAATGTTGCGACTGTTGGAGGATGGACATTAGCTCATCGTATCAGCAGTTTCATAAGAGATATCATGCAATCTTCCTTCTTAGGAGCCGGCTTATTTGCTGACGCTTTCAGTCTTGCATTTAAATTCGCTAATATTTTAAGGAAGTTATTCGCAGAAGGCTCATTTAACGCATCATTTTTGCCCATTTTTTCCAACGCATTAAAAGACAAAGGACATGAAGAAGCAGAGAAAATCGGTTCGCAGATATTAACGTGGCTCGTATTCTTAATTTCTTTCATAATGATCGTTTGCTTGATTTTCTTTAGGCAGATAATGCACGGATATGCGGCTGGAATAGATCCTTCTTCTGAAAAATTCGAGCACCTTGTTAATATCGGGATGATATGTTCGCCTTACATAGCTGCTTCTTTCTTGGCTGCAATGTTCGGAGGCATCTTGAATACCGTAAACAGATTCGCAATGCCTGCAGGAGCGCAGTTAATTTTGAATATTTGCATCATAATTGCGCTTTTTATGGGAGCCTTATGGTTTCCAAGTACTGCTTATACAATGGCTTGGGCGACATTCCTAGGCGGAGTTATCCAAGTTGCCGTTTTGTGGATCAACGTAAAATATTGCGGTTTTAGTATTGGATTTGATCTGTCATCAGTGAAAGAGGAAGTAAAAATTTTTTTCAAGAAATTGATTTCCGGAGCTATAGGAGCAGGGGTTTGGCAGTTGAATGTAGTCATAGATTTCATGGTGTTGTCATTTTTGCCGACAGGTGCGATTTCTTACTTCTATTATACGGATCATGTAAACCAATTTCCTATAGGTATTCTCGGAATTGCATTTAGTACAGCTTTATTACCTCCTCTTACAAGAGCAATTCATGCAAAAGATAACGATACAGCCGAAAAACAAATGAATTATGGATTACTTTTCGCTTTTATATTTACTCTTCCTGCAGCAGTAATTTTGATGTCGCTCAATGAAGAAGTAACAGGAGCTATATATGGGCATGGAAATTTTGGTCCTGAGCAAGTTGCAGCTGCTGCCCCTGCTTTGGCAGCGTTTGCGTGTGGTCTTCCGGCTTATATGGCAATGAAAGTATTCACGACAACATTTTTCGCGAATAAAGACACTGCAACACCTCTGAATGGCGGAATAATTTCCATAGTCACAAACTTACTCTTCATTGTATTGTTTATGCCGTTTATGAAACATACAGGAATCGCTCTTGCGACTTCGCTTTCTTCATGGTGCAATGTGATATATCTGCTGTTTTCGTTGAAAAAACTCGGAACATTGAAAATTACATGCGATACGGTTGTAGAATGTGTAAAACAAATTGGAGCGTCTGTCGCAATGCTTGCCGTGATATATGGATTAAATATCGCATACGCAAACACGCATTATATGAACGGTGGAGCGGACAGAAATATCGCTTTGTTGGTTGTAGTTTGCGCTAGCTGCATGGCCTTTTACGCTGTTGGAAAAATCGCAGGAATCTTCCGGTTCATGGAGGCCATAAAATCTTTGGATAAAAAGGAAGAAACGAAATAGATTAGTAAAAAACAGAGCGCGAAGATTAGGAGGATAGTTCTTAAAAATTGTTAAGGCGCAAGGCGGTATTCATCTATAATTTTTGAATAAAAAAGCGCCTTACATTACAATATCAAGCTCTTTTCGATTTTTTATAAATTGATTGTTTTCCCTCCTACAATCCGCAGAATTTCGCGAGTTTATCGCAGGTTATAGCGCCCTCGTGTTTCTCTCCTTTATCATTCATGAACGATGGCATCGATATAAGCTGTAAATCATTCATCGCGCGTTTTTGCTCCAACATTAGCCCGGCGCCTACGTCTGTTCTTTTCAGGCATGCCCGCGTCTCATTTTCGTCAATTCCACCGTCCGAAAATATTTTGATTAAGAAATTCGCAGGGTCGTCCGAATGTAGCCATTCCTTTTGTTTTTGCAGCACCATTTCCGACAATTTTTCGTATATATCCACGGAATCTTTGCATGTACACCTTATTATTTGCGCAGATTCATACGCGCCTTGGTCATCGATATAATTTCGGAATTCGACTTTTATCTTTCCTGTATCGACATATTTCTGTTTAAATTGCGGAAATTCTTTTATATGAAATTCTCGGCAATGCGGGCATGTATACGAAAAATAAATAATCAATTTTTTCGGAGCGTTTGGATTCCCCACAACTATTTCTTTTAGCCTAAATTTTTCGGGAATATCTAATTTAATGAGCCGAGAAAAAAAAGTATCGTCATCATCGTTTTCTTTTTCTTTGGACGTTTTTTTGTCGTTGTTATTATCAGTCGGATTTTCTGTTTTTTTTGCTGTTGTTACCGCCTTTTTCTTTTTGTTTTTTATGCGTAACGGTTTTTTGGGCTTTTTACTTGCAAGCACGGCCTTATTTTGCGAATGAACAACAGGTTTGCAAAAACAAATTTGCGAATAGCAAATCAAAACAAACGCCGATAAAAATTTATATAGAGTCATTTACATCCAACTGAACTATTTTTATAAATGAAAATATCTTTTTACCCAAAAATTTATGTATTTTTTCAAGAATCTGCAAGGAGCAATGTTGCAAATCAACTGAACAACCCTTTTTGGATTTCAACACCAAAATTTTTTTATCTCCCTGAGTTATGATTTTATACGGAGCGGATTTTGATGCGAATTTTTTGCCTACCACAGCCTTCCAATCAGCAAAAATCGATGCATAAGGCGTTTGTTTTTGGAATTTATCCAAAATCACCTTTGTTATGCTTCCTATATCTTCTGCAAATACTGTATTAGATTTCTTGTTATACATAGTCTTCATTCGAATAACCGATAATCTTTTCCTCTCATACCTTCAAGAGCCGCTTTTGCTGGCGTAACCAAAATCGCACCGCAACTTTTGTCCCAAACTTTAAGGTCATCTTTGGAATTTCCTGCGTATATAAAACCCTTCTCACCAAATATTGCGCAAAGTGTTTTCGCCTTTGTTTCTGAAGCAAGATTTACATCACCATTGCTTGCGAAAACTCCATCAAATATGCCTAAATCATCGGCGACTTTGTTTGCGTATATCTCGTTACTGGCTGTCGCTAGAAAGAGAGGGGTTCCAAAACGACGCTTTTCTGTGAGAAAATCCACAAATTTTTTGTTGTATTCCAAAACGCCCATGTCCAAATCAATTTCTTGTGCGACTACCTTCTTTGCATATGCCAAACTTTTTGAAATTACAAAAAACGCAAGCCTGAAAATATTAAAAACATTCTTTCGCACAAAAGTTTTCATAGACCACAAAGTCAAATCATGCTTTATCAAAGTGCCATCTAAATCAACGCATATTGGTACGTTGCCGTTATTCTTCATCTGCGGCCTTTTTTGCGACGCTTACCATAGCAGGACGCAACAATCTATCATGATACACATAGCCACACTGCATAACATTAATTATTGTTCCGGGATTATGCTCTCTGCACTCTATTTCGCACATAGCTTGGTGATAATGCGGGTCAAAGTGAGTTGCGCCTTCTGATACTTCTATCTGAGCTATGCCGTGTTTCTTGAAAACCGAAAGCAATTCTTTACCACAGAGCGAAACTCCATCAAAAAATGGCTTTAGTGCAGCATCAGCTTTGATTTTTTCTTCGACTGATGCAAGATTACTCGTGACTCTATCAAAATTATCAATTACAGAAAGCAAATCTTTAGCGAATTTTGCGTTTGCGTATTTTTCGGCATCGTTTTTTTCTTTTTCCAGACGCTTTCTGAGATTATCCGTTTCAGCAAGTTTGCGCAAAAGCGTATCCTTCAGGGTTGCGACTTCTGATTCAAGCTCTTCTATCCTTTTTTGCGGAGTTAAATCGGCTTGCGTATCTTCCTGAGCCGCTGTTTCTTCCTCGCTAATTTCGTCTTGCACGACTTTTTTCGCCTCTGTTTCTTTTTTATCCGCCATATTTTCCTCTAAAAAATTGTGTGAATACCGTAATTTTATTAGAGAATACTCTGATATGCAATGTTAATTGGTTGAGAAAATTGAAGAGAGCAGAATGATAAAATGGATTATGAAAAACTAGATTCTTCGCTACGCTCAGAATGACATAAGGTGGTTTCTTATTCCTGGATTCTTCACTCCCTTTGGGCGTTTAAAATGACGATTTACGGAACCGACATCCAGGGAATCAATCCCCCCTTCATTCTCTCTGTCATCCTGAGGAAGCACAGCGACCGAAGGATCCAGTAATCAACCACACCGTCATCCTGAACGTAATGCAGAATCTATCGCACAACGCACCGCAACCAGCCTTCCTCCTATAACCGGCGGCGGCTTGATAAATATAGTAGGAAATTGTAGGCCGTTTGCATAAATGCCGTATACATATTGTACGCAACATTCACGGCCAATGTTTTTGCGTCCTGGAATTTTTTCGCTTCATCGCATTTGATTTGCGAATCACCGAATTTTTGCTCAACAATCCTTGGTTCTACTCCACAAAAACGCAGTCCGAACTCCCAAGATCTCGTGAAATAGTGGTCCAACGGCATTTTTATCGGATAAAATTTTTCGAGCATTTTTTTCGCAGCCGAGCGATTAATAAAATATGCTCCTGAATGTTTTACATTGGTTATGTAAAAAACCAAAAATTTATCTAACGATAATTTCGCGATTTTTTGAGGATAACCATAATGATTTAGTTCAAGTCCTATGATATCCCAAAGAGCTTGATTTCCGATAGCCGATTTTATTACTTCCGCCAATTCCTTTGGATCGAACTTCACATCATCTTCAAAAATTAGCGCAAATTCATTATCTGAATCTAAAAAATGCCGCCATGCTTTTTCATGGCTCAGCGAACACCCGATTGTTCCTGCTTCCGGCATCATTTTAAAAAAACGACTGTAAGATACCTCATCAACGATGTCTTTTTTTGATTTTTCTGATAGTTTTTTCCCATCGATTGCCGTTATTTTTTCATAAGGGATTCCCAGCGCTTTAACTTGCGGAAGAATAAATTCCCAACGCTCTTTCGCTCTTGCTAAATTCAAAACATAAGCCGTTATTTTCTCGTGCTGAACGTTGCTGTTCTCATTTATCGGCTCAGAATTTTTTTGATGATTCTCTTTTTTCAAAAGATCGAAATATTCTTCAATATCCCAACAGAAAACGCCAACAATAACTGCTAAAACAGCGGTTGAAAAAAAGTCAGCGCTACCAATCATCCAACTAATCAAGAAAATCAGCAAAACAGCCAGCATTAAAAAAGCGATTTTTCTTGCGGTTTCGTTTCTCATTATTTTTTATCACCTATTTCACAAATTATCGGCGCATGATCAGATGGCTTTTCCAATGTTCGAGCCGCTTTTAAAACATCCCCACCGACAAACAATTCATTAGCTTTTCGAGATAGATAGAATTGATCAATTCGCAGACCTATATTGCGCTTAAATGCGCCAAACCGATAGTCCCACCATGTAAAACCTTTGTCATACAATGGGTCAGAGAAGCCAGCATCACGCAATTGTTTTACTGCTTCTCGCTCTTTCGGTGAACAACAAAGCATATCACCAGACAATGACAAAGATGTAGCTTCTTCGCACGCATCTTGCGGATATGGAGCAACATTAAAATCACCACCGGCAACAAATAATTCATTACCAAAACGCAAAAATCGTTCTTTTAAATTATTCAGAAAATCTAATTTGCAGTAGTAATGTTCTGAACCGACCAAACGCCCATTAGGAACGTACACAGACGCGACAAAAATTCCGCCAGTAAAAGCCTCAATATATCTGGCTTCCTCGCAAAAATCGGTTTTTACTTCTTCGATATAGTGCTTCGATAAAATCCCAACTCCATTTCTGGCTTTTTCTCCGCGAATGCTTATGTTGTATCCGAGATCTTCCAAAAGGTCTAAAGGAAATTTTGAGTCTTCAACACGTGTTTCCTGCAACAAAAACACATCGGGCTTATACTCATGAGCAATAATGCGCAAATGCTCAATTCGTGCCCTTATAGAATTAACGTTCCAAGAAACTATTTTCATAATACATTTCCAAAAAACCGTTTTACATTATATTATACTAACAAAAATTAGAACGATAGAGATTTAATATGCAAGAAAACAACAAAGAAGAAATAGAAAAAATGCGTGATGAAAGCCGAACAGAAACAATGCGAGCTGTATCGAGCGAAATTGAGAAAATTCTGTATAAGCCGATTCCCGTTCTTGACCATGGATTTATTCGTGTAATCGATTATATGGGCAATGATTCATCTATCGTTCAAGCTGCTCGAGTCTCTTACGGAGTTGGAACAAAGCGAGTTCAAGAAGATCGCGGGCTAATCAATTACTTAATGCGCCATGGACATACTACTCCATTTGAAATGTGCGAAATAAAACTGCACGTAAAACTTCCGATATTTGTTATGCGTCATTGGGTAAGACATCGAACGGCAAACATCAATGAATACTCTGCAAGATATTCCGTTTTAAGCAATGAATTTTATATTCCTGAATTGGAGCAAATCGCAAGGCAATCCGAAACAAATAAACAAGGGAAATCCGACGTAGCTATGGATACTGCAAAAGGGCAGAAAGTTGTAGATACGCTGGATGATTTTTCGAAATCTGCTTATGAAAAATACTCACATATGCTTGATGATTTGGGATTGACGCGAGAACTGGCTCGAACAATTCTTCCTGTGAGCGTATATACGGAGATGTACTGGAAAATTGATTTGCATAATTTGCTGCATTTCTTAAAACTTCGTGCCGATTCGCATGCGCAATACGAAATAAGATGTTACGCAAATAAAATTCTCGATATAGTTAAGGCTTGGGTTCCATTTACCTATGACGCTTTTGTGAATTATCGCCAAAACGCCGTTTCTGTTTCAAGAAAATGCATAGAGTTAAACAAGCGCATGCTGAAAGGCAAAAAAATAACGCAGGAAAACAGCGGATTAAGCAAAGGAGAATGGCAGGAATTTTTAACGGCATTTGATTTGCGCGATTTGATTTCTTGATGGAGAGATGGCGAGCGAGAGTAAAAAAATGGTTTTGATTTGTCCATCGATGTTATCTGCAGACCCTACAAGGCTGGGAGATGAACTTACGGCAGTTGAGGCGGCGGGTGCTGACTGCATTCATTGGGATATAATGGACGGAAATTTTGTTGAAGCCATTACTTTCGGTGCCCATGTAGTAGCTGCACATAGAAAAATATCGAAGTTGCGATTTGACGCTCATTTGATGGTCGAAAATCCCGATAGGAATATAGAAAAATTTGTGAAAGCAGGAGCAGATTCAATAATTGTACATCCTGAAACGACAAAACATCTGCACAGGACATTAAGCAATATCAAAACATTTGGGAAACTTGCGGGGGTTGCGCTAAATCCTGCAACATCGATAAGCTGCTTGGATTATTGCAGTGATATTGTTGATATAGTACTCGTAATGAGCGTAAATCCGGGCTGTTCGGGACAAAAGTTTATCGATTCGCAGTTGGATAAAATTTTGGCTTTACGAAAAATTCTTCCGAAAACAACTGAAATATGCGTCGATGGCGGAATAAATGACATAACAGCGAAACTGTGCATACAGAGAGGGGCAAATAGCCTCGTAACAGGCTCATTTCTTTTCAAAAGCGCCAACACTCCCACTGATTATGCAGAAGTAATACGAAAATTAAGAGGGTAGGGGATTAACAAAAGCTCCCCATTGGCTGCGATGGTAAATTTTCATTTTATTGCCTTTAAAGATATAGAGAAAAGTTCATTTTATTGTGAAAAAACATTGGCAAATCTACTAAAAATAATCTAAAAACCATGCACTCTCTCCTTGTTTTTGTTCATCGTTCGCGCTATTAGTGTAGTTAGGCTGATTCAGCATCAGAAAACCGTAAGAGAGGGCAAGCGCATGCTCAAACTATTTCATACAGATAATCATAAAACTCATGAAGTCAGTGAAATAACCGAAGGTACGTGGATAAAGTTGCAATCTCCTACAAATGAAGAGGCTCGACGAGTAGCGGAAGCACTAAATGTTGAGTTCAACGACGTTATGGCAGCTATAGATCCAGAAGAAAAAACACGCATAGAAATATTTAACGATTACACGCTAATCATAACCGATATTCCTGTTAAAGAAATGCGACATCACGAAGAAACATACAAAACAATCCCTCTCGGAATCATTTTTAATCGTGAAAATATTGTCACAATTTGTTCTGAAGATACGCCTCTTATCAATTATTTTCATGAAAACGAAATAAAGGATTTTTCGACCAAAAAAAGACTCAATTTTATTTATCAAATAATGCTGCGTACCTCTATGTTTTATCAGCGTGCCTTAACTGATGTCGACAAGAAGCGAGTTGAGTTTGAAGAGCATATAGGGACAGTGCGGAGTGAGTCCGATTTAGTCAAGATTCACGAACTCGAATCTGCTCTTGTTTATTTCATGACATCACTTCGCGGAAACAATAACGTGATTAACCGACTAGCTCGCTCAAATCTTCTTTCGCATTATCCGGAAGATCGAGAATTACTCGACGACGTTATTATCGAAAATCAGCAAGCTATTGAAATGGCGCAAATTTACAGAGAAATAATCGACGGTACTCGCGAATTAATTTCTTCGATAATGAATCTGAGAATGAATCATGTAATGAAAAGTCTCACATCGATTACGGTGATTTTTTCCATTCCGATGATAATTTCAGGAATGTACGGAATGAATGTAGATGCCAAATGGATGCCTCTTGCGCAGGCAGTGCATGGATTCGGTATAATCGGCTTGGTGACGATATTTGTTTGCATTATAGCGTTCGTTATTTTGAAAAAAAACAAAATGAACTTGCTATTCCCATATTTTTCTTATAATCTTGCAAACCGCAAATAGGAAGGAGTGCGTTATGTCCAATAATAGTACGACTTTTGAAGAGGCTTTTGCGATCTTCAACTATCCTTTTTTCAAGTTACTGAGGATGGCTCACGATGTTCATATCAAAAATTTTGATGAGCAAACCGTCCAAATCAGCGATATTTTGAGCGTACGAACTGGCGGATGTTCCGAAGACTGCGCTTACTGCGCTCAATCTGCAAAAAATGGTACGAAAGCACCAAAACAGCCTATGTTAGACCTTGAAACAGTGGTAAATGCCGCGAAAAGAGCAAAAGCGCGTGGCGCAAGTCGTTTCTGCATGAGCACATCAGGCCGTTGTCTTGCACAAGAGCAGGAATTTGAGAAAATATGCGAAATGGTTCGAGAAGTGCATGCTCTGGGACTTGAAACATGCGTTACTATCGGATTTTTAACGGAACATCAGGCGAAAAGACTCAAAGAATCAGGGCTTGATTATTACAATCACAACGTAGATACATCACCGGAATTTTATAAAAACATCGTTTCGACTCGTACAATAGATGACCGCATAAAAACCATTGAAATAGTGCAAGCGGCAGACATAAATGTTTGTTCAGGCGGCATTGTTGGAATGGGCGAAACAAACGAAGATCAGGTAAAAATGCTGGTTTTACTGGCGAATTTGAAGGCTCCTCCACGCTGCGTTCCTATAAACAAACTCGTCAAAATTCCTGGAACACGAGTTGATGACTCCCATCCTATAGACGATTTCGATTTTGTGCGATTGATTGCTCTTGCTCGCATTCTTATGCCGAAGTCTTACGTCAAAATAGCAGCAGGACGCAATACCCTTTCCGAGTCAACTCAGGCTCTGTGCATGTTTGCCGGTGCCAATGCGCTGTTTTCCGGAGAGAAATTACTCACGGTGAACAACGTAGAAGAAGGAAGCGACAGTAATCTCTTTAATAAATTAAATGTCAAGATAGAACAGCCTCAGTGTTAATGCTAAATTCAGGCCGTTTTTGATGAAGAATTTTTATTAAAAATAAGGAGACATGAAAATGAATCTGAAGAAGGGGATTTTTGTGGTCAGTTTCGGGACGTTGCTCGAGTGGGCGGAGTTTACGTTTTTTGCGTACATGGCGGATTATTTATCTCGTATATTTTTCCCGGCGGATGATCCTGATTTTGCGCGCTTAAAAATTTACGGAGTGTTTGCCGCAAGCTATCTTATGCGTCCTGCGGGGGCGATTTTCTTTGGACATATAGGTGATCGATACGGGCGAAAGCCTCCTATGATAGCGTCTCTATTGCTTATGGCTGCAGCGACTTTTGCTATAGGAGTTCTGCCTACTTATGAGGCGATAGGAGCAACGTCGTCTGTTCTTTTGGTGTTGTTTCGAATGATTCAAGGGTTCGCTGTCGGGGGAGAATTTAACGGCGCTACAGTTTTGCTCACGGAATACGACAAAAGGCGACCGTTTCTTGCTGGCTCATGGACATCATTTGCGTCTTCAACGGGAATGGCCTTTGGCGCACTCATGGCGACCATCGTTTCTACTCTGAATTATGCTAACCTGTGGCGTGTGCCGTTTTTGTTGAGCTCGGTTTTGGCTATTGTTGCTATATATTTACGCAAAGATATGGAGGAAACTGAAGATTTTCGCATCGCAAAAGAGTCCAAGTCGCTGTTTAAAGTGCCGTTAATTGCCGCGTGGAAGCACAATAGGCCGGGATTACTATGCGCTGCCGCTCTATCGATGTTTGTATCTGTTTATGTGTACACAGGAAACATATATTACAGAACCGTTACAGTAAACGTTGGTGGAATTGCCCCTGAACAAGCGGCTCTAGCGATAACTATCGGCGTTGGATTGAATACTTTACTGATTCCGATATTGGCTACTATTGCAGATCGCACGAATGGACATAAGTTGTGTTTTCTTGGACTGTTTGCTGCACTTACGCTCAGTCCGCTTATTATGCATCTTGCAACTACGGGCGATTTTCGATTTGTTTTAATCGGACAGCTGGTTTATGGATCAATTGACGCAATTGTTTCAGCTACGGCATTTACGATTCTGACGTCTTACTTTAAAACGGGAACAAAATATAGCGGAACAAGTTTCGCATGGTCAATAACAACGGCTATTTTCGGAGGGAGCGCATTAATCGTGAACGAATTTCTCACAGGACATATGAAATTGCTCTTTGGCCCTGGAATGTACATGTCACTCAGCGCTCTTATATGCTTAATCGTTGTAGTACGAGTGTATAGGAAGAGGAAAAGAATAGAGACTTCAGAATTTTCTACTGTAATAGGGTGAAAAAAATTTCTTACTGTATTTCAGAATCTTCATATGTCGGTTTTTACATATAAAAAATCGTTGAAAAATTCAATAAATCGAGTCAACGTGATATGATTGTATTTAATACAGGAGCAATTAGGAGATTGATACTTGTCGAGAAATGGTAGCTGCAGGGTTTATTCAAAAGAAGATTTCGTTGGTTTGCGCAAAGCTGGCGATCTTGCTGCGCATATTTTGGACTACATAACTCCATACGTTGAGGCGGGCATTACGACGTTAGAGCTGGATACCTTGTGCCATAATGAAATCATTAAGCACAACGCAATTCCCGCGCCTTTAGGATACAACGGATATCCAAAATCAACATGCATTTCTTTAAATCATGTTGTATGTCATGGAATTCCTTCAGATAGGAAACTCAGAAACGGTGATATTCTCAACATTGATGTTACAGTTATTCTGGATGGTTGGTATGGAGACACAAGCCGCATGTATATTGTCGGAAAGGCATCTCCAAAAGCCATGGAATTAATTGACGTAACATACCAATCCATGATGCTTGCTATAGAGATGGTAAAACCTGGGGTGTTTTTAGGAGATATCGGTCACGCAATCCAAAGTTTTGCGGAAGAACGAAAGTTTTCGGTTGTGCGCGACTACTGCGGTCATGGAACAGGACGGGTATTTCATGATGATCCAGCTGTTTTGCATTATGGGAAGCCGAAAACAGGAGTACAACTGGTTCCCGGAAATGTTTTCACAATAGAACCTATGATTAACGTTGGAGGCTACAAAACGAAAGTTCTCGGTGACGGTTGGACAGCAATAACCGCGGATCATTCTCTTTCAGCTCAATTCGAACATACAATCGGTGTGACTGAAGACGGATACGAAATTTTTACTTTATCTAGAGAAGGAAAAACAAAGCCGCCTTATAATAAATAAAAAATAAAGCGTAAGAAAAAATGGGAATGAAAGAACCGAAGCAAAAGACGATTAAAAAGCCGCATTATCTTGGACATCGTGAAAGAATGCGCAAGCGTTTAGTTTCATGTCCGGCTTCTCTTTCTGACTACGAATTGGTAGAGATGTTGCTCTATTTCGTTTTTCCGAGAAAAAATACGAGCGAGCTTGCGAAAAGATTTATGGCGCATTTTGGGACGGTTCGTAATTTGGTTTTTTCGGAAAAAGCTGCTCTGGAAAATATAGAAGGAGCTGGGAAATCTTGCGTTATTTTGCTTTCCGTTCTTCGCGAGATGTTTGTTCGAGCCAGTCTTGATGATGTGAGGAAAACAACGGTTATTGCTTCTAGCTCGGAGGTAATCGATTACTATAAGAACATTTTCTTCAATATGAAGCATGAGCAGCTGAGAATTATGTTTTTGAATAGCAAAAATTTGCTGATAGCAGACGAGATTTTACAGGAAGGTACCATAAATCAAACGGCGATTTATCCGAGAACTATTGTGCAAAGAGCGTTTGAGCTTGGAGCAGCGGCAATTATCATGGTGCATAACCATCCAAGTGGCGATCCTCATCCGTCGCGCCAGGATATAATAATGACAAGGGCATTAAATGACGTTACGTCAAAGCTCGATATTGTGCTGTTAGATCATCTTATTATCGGAAAACATAACGTTTTCTCCATGAAAGAACATGCGATTATATAAGTTTAGCCATCTCTGACTTGCATTCATAAAGTCATTTAAAAAACTAATACCTATAAGAAATAAATACAGCGATGTCGCTGCTGCGTCCTTTTCCGTTCTTCATGCTCTTTGAATGGCGCTCGCCGAGCATGCTTTTGCAGGAATATGTTCCTGCCTCAACGTTTATGGACAGGCGATCTATTACAGGAATAGAACAAGCGGCTTCAACGCTGAATCCGTTGCAGAAAGTTGTTACGACTTTCAAATTGGTATTATAGAAGGAGCTGTCGAGCGTGGTATCCACTCCCAAATGAACTTCAGTGGTCGATTTTCCATGAAATACGTGCTCTGCTCCGAACAAAAATTTCAAATTATCCTGATATTTGTAGGCACTAACAAGTCTGTACGATATACCCTTTGAAGTCACGTACGAAAATACATCCGGCGCCTGAAAATTATAGAAAGAAATAGGCGTTGCGTATTTATCAGGAGAAAACGCCGACTTTATGATGGAATAAGTCGTTCCGCTGAGCAAAGTAGATACCAGTCCGCCGAGTGCTATATCGTTTTTGGTGGCAGATATGCCAAGCCTTTTGTAGTAACCGCCGACAGCGACAGGATCATCACCGCTAAGTGCGTCTGCTGCCTCGTTTTTGCTGTTTTTGGACAACGCATAAGCGACAGGCGATAATTTTCCGTAGAAATAAGCAAAAGATTCGGCAAAACTCAAACGGCCTCTGTCATGGAAATCTCTGCTTATTCTTTCTGCCATGTATGTTTCGTTGTTCATTCCACCTGCAGAAATAACTAGCTCCTCTTCGTCCGTCAAACCCGTTTCATGACGGCAAGATGCTCTCGAAAAATTACCAATTTTCTTAACGAAAAATTTGAAGAAATTCTGATCTTTCTTGAATGCACCATGGTCATTGTATTCTGCAAGCTGAAAATCTTTTCCGTAGGCTTTTACTCGCAATCCGTGACCTATTTCGTGGTATGCGGTATTGAATGCCCTGTGTATGAATAGTATATAGAGCGCACGAGCGCACCATTTTGCGGCGTTTCTTTCTTCATTATCGAAGTTGCTTGCGATAAAGTCCTCTAATCTTGCCATTCCTCTGACAACTTCCAGACCGAAATTCGCAAGCTGCTTGTTGGTATATTGGCTCTCAAAATAAGCCGAACTTAAAGTTATGCTGTCTTTTATTTTTGAATTGCTTTCTGCAGGAGTTTCAACAACTTCTGACGGAGGTGTGTCCAACTCATATTGAGTTTCTGGTTCACAGTGTGCGGAATTAAAAGAAGTCATCAACGTAAAAGCGGAAATAAAAACTGTTTTTTTCATAGTACCACCCAATAATGTAGAAAAAATTACAGTGCAATAGTATGAGATATTAAAAAAACAGTCAATCCGTGGGGTATGTATCTTTTATTTTTTCGATTTTTAACATTTTTTGTTAAATTTATTAAATTTTATATTTATTTTGCATCAATTGCATACTATGTTTTCTTTCAGTTAGTTATATTGTTGTGGAGTTTTGAAAAATGAGAGTTTATTACTTAGCACTTTGTGGAGCATTTTTTGCTTTTAGCTGTGATACAGTAGGAGCGATGTCGTACGATCATGACTCGTTAAAGCAGCCTGATGGCGCGACTGAGGAAAACGAAAGGGGTACAAGTAAAACACAAGCATTGAATGCTATTGATCGAATACAAGAAACCAATTTGAAAAAAAGTTCTATACAGAGGTTAGGGGTAGACTTAACTATAGTTGTTAATTATCTCGAGCAGGTTCAAGAAGCTGGTCATGGTGATGAATCGGCGGCGCATTTAGTTTCATCTATCAAATCGGCAGCAGCTTGGTCTCCGAACACACAAAAAGGAAAGTTAAATCAAATAAAAAACATGACCAGGCAGGCTGAAAAAAAAATTGTGAACAGATCGCCTGATGAATAGAACGCTATACAAATGTATAACAAAAAAAAAGAAGAGAATAACCCTGAGAACAGTAAATTCAGGGTTATTTCACATAAATTTGCAATGAGCTCGTAATAAAGCTATAATCCCTCGACTGACCGTAAGGAAATAAGGAATACTTTTATGAAGAATATCAGACTGCCTTTTGATCGCGATGGATGGAAGTTCGCAGGAGTTGCCGCTGTTATAGCAATTTTGCTCGGTCATATAGGTAACAACATGGGCTGGCTCGGTTTTCTTGCGACTATTGGCTGTCTTCTGTTTTTCAGAGACCCTGAGCGTGTGCATCCATCTTCAAAAACGGTTGCCATAAGTCCTGCGGACGGTATTATTCTCAGAGTTTCTGAGTGTGAACCTCCTGCAGAGTTAGAACTTAGCGGTACTTGGAAAAAAGTCAGCATTTTTATGAGTATCCTCAATGTTCACGTAAACAGAGCCCCGGTTTCGGGTGTAGTCGATAAAATTCTTTATATTCCCGGTAAGTTTTTCAATGTTTCTTTAGATAAAGCAAGTGAGTACAACGAACGTCAAGCCACATATATGACCATGCCGGATGATACAAAAGTTGTTTTCGTCCAGATCGCAGGGCTTATCGCGCGCAGAATCAGATGTGATATTACGGAAGGTCAGCAATTGGAGATGGGAGATCGCGTAGGCATCATTCGTTTTGGAAGTCGTGTTGATGTGTATCTTCCGAACTACGTAAAAATTTGCGTAGAAGATGGGCAAGTGGCGGTCGCAGGTGAGACAATCCTTGCAAGTTTCAAAGCATAGTTGGTATTATAGAGTCTGGAATAGCGTTTTTGCGATTTCGAAGGTTCTTTAAGCCTTGTTTGTGATGAGAATTTGTTAGTTTTTGTTTTATTTGTTGTTTGTTGTGTGCAAAGGGTGATTTCATGAAAGAAGAAGTCGAAAGCGATAGCGATAATAGAAATGATATTAATATTAGAAGGATAAGTATCAGACAAAAGAGTTCCGCTATGAAAATGCTTCCTAACATAATAACAATAGCCTCTTTTTGCTTTGGATTAACTGCGGTAAGGTTTGCTCTGTTTCATAAATGGGAGATGGCAGTTGCATGCGTGTTGATATCTGCATTGCTTGATTCTTTTGATGGACGTGTTGCTCGCATGATAGGGCATTCGTCTCAGTTCGGTGCAGAACTCGACTCGCTTTCGGATTTGGTTTGTTTCGGCGTTGCTCCGGCTCTTCTGATTTTCCTCAGAGTCTTGTATTTCATGGAAGGGCTCGGATGGGGGATTTGCATGTTCTTCGCTATATGCTGCGCTCTGAGATTGGCCCGATTTAATGCGGTTTTGATATTGAACGAAGAGCAACCAGCGTGGATGAAAAAATATTTTACGGGAGTTCCGGCTCCTGCTGGCGCGGTTATCGCGCTGTTTCCGATGATTCTTTATTTTTCAACTGATAATCTTGCATTTTTAAATCCGTTTTTCGTTTCGTTATGCGCATTATTTTCGGGAATTATGATGATTAGCAGAGTAAAGAGTTTTTCATCAAAAATGATTGAATTTAAAGGAGGTTTCGCATCACCTGAATTGGTCATAATCAGCCTCATAATAATATGCATGATAACAACGCCTTGGGTTACTTTAAGTTGCCTGACATTCGTATACATTGCGTTGATTCCTTATGGAGCTTATTGCTACAAGCAACGAAAAATTCAAGAACTAGCACTGAATGAACAGAATGACCAAAATGAAAGTGCCGGCAAAAGCGACAATGTTCAGCCGCAACCTTCGCAAAAAGATACACCGAAAAAGAAATGAAGAAAGTACTCGCTCTTATTATAGCTATATTTGTTGCTTACGGTTTCTATTTTCAAAATGGTGATGTTGTCGTTAATGAATCTTGTGCGGAACTATACAAAAACTTATCTAAAGAAGATTTCAAAGATTTAGATGATGAAAAAATACTGTATATAGACGTTGGGATCGATTATATACCGTATGAATTAATTGAATTATTCGAAAAATTAAGCGGCGTTAGAGTTATTGTCGATATTTTTGATTCAAATGAGATTTTGGAAGCGAAATTATTGGCGGGGGGAGCGCAATACGATATTGTTTTTCCGACGGCTTGGCCGCATTTTTCGAGGCAACTTAACGCAGGAATATACCAAAAACTGGATAAAACGAAAATTAATTGCGAAATTTTCGATAAAGATATCATGAATCGGCTGGCAAAATACGATATCGACAATCAACACGCCGTTCCTTATCAATTTGGTATATCGGGCATAGGAATAAACGCAGATGTAGTTGCGTCGCTTGCAAAAGACGCTCCGACAGATAGCTATGCTCTGTTGTTCAATCCGATCTTCGCAGAAAAACTTAGTAAATACCGCATATCATTATATGAATCGCCTGATGAATTGTTTCCCGCTGTCTTGGCATATCTTGGCCTAAATCCTGAAAGCGAAGATGAAAAAGACATAATTAAGGGGGCGGAACAGTTAAAGAAAATTCGCCCGTATATATCCAAATTTACCGCCTATGGATTCGAAGATTTGGCTTCGGAGAACGCTTGCGCAGTTCTGAGCACTTCGGGAGATATCTTGAAATTGAGCACGACTAATAAAAAATCAAACATAAAATTTATTTTCCCGAAAGAAGGCGCGTCTTTGTGGGTTGATGTTGCAGCTATCCCAATTAATGCGAAACACGTAAAAAATGCCTATGCATTCTTCAAATTTATTTTCAATCCGCGAGTAATTGCGTACGTTACAAACTGCACATCAAGAGCAAATGCAGTCGTGGCTGCCGCAAAATTTGTTGATAAAGAACTGCTAAAGAATAAAGATATATACCCAATAGAGGAAATAAGAAAAAAATGCTACATAGAAAAGCCTTCTTCCTCGAAAATAGAGTCCTTGAAAACTCGTTTATTAACTGTTATAAAATCTGTGAGCAAGATTGATGAATAAATCGAGGTTCATCGAAATCTTAAAAACATTTGCGCAAAAATTTGTGATTTTTTTCATTTTTTTCGCGTTTGTTGCCTGCTCGCTGTACGATACTCCCGAGCTTCCTGATATAAATTGCGAGTCTTTTTCGTACAAAGAAATTGTGAAGAAGCGAAATACTCTTGAAAAACGAAGAGCAGATATTGGAGTGAAACATGAATCAAGATGATGATAATAATAAAATCGGTCTTATTAGAGCGACTTCACTTGTTGCCGGAAATATGATCGGATCGGGCGTATTGCTTGCGCCTGCGATATTGGCACCTTACGGAAATATGTCGATAATCGGATGGATACTAACGACCATTGGCGCTCTTGCTCTTGCTCTTGTTTTTTCTAAATTAAGCATGTGGATACCGAGAGCAGGCGGTCCATACACTTTTGCGCGGCATGTTTTCGGCGATTTTGTGGGATTCCAAATGGCATGGGGATATTGGATAAGCTCATGGTGCGGAAGCGTGTCGTTATTGGTCGGTGGTATGCAGTACATGTCGATTTTCTGCCCTGATTTAATTGCTAACCAAACTTTTGCAATAACGTTCGGATTGGCAGTTATTGCGTTATTTACCTTTATAAATACGCTGGGGATGAAAGAATCTACATTTTTTGAGGTCATAATCCTAGTTATTAAGATTCTGCCCCTAGTCATTGTGGCTTTTTTCGGAATTTTCTTTGTGAATTTCTCAAAGGTGTTTGATTTCCATTCGATAAATGCCGATTCGGCGATATCGTCGCTTGGAGCAATGTCTTCAGTACTGCTGTGGGCGTTTATAGGATTAGAATCCGCAACTATACCGGCAGGAAATGTGAAAAATCCAAAAAGAACCATTCCACTCGCAACCGTAAACGGAGTATTGCTCACAGCATTTGTTTATATATGCGGCGCGGTCGTTATTTCTGGAATGATTCCTCAAGCAGAACTGCTTGTTTCAAAAGCTCCGTATGTTGACGCGGCAAAAAAAATCTTCGGAGAGTGGGGAACCGTAGCAATGATTGTTACGGGAATCATCGGAATATATGGGTCGTTAAACGGATGGATTTTAATTCAGGGACAAGTTCCATATGCAGCTGCCAAAGAAGGCCTTTTCCCTAAATATTTCGCGCAAACAAATAAAAATGGAGCTCCTACTGGTGTATGGATCGGAAGCCTCTTCATGGCTATTGTATTTTTAGCTACTTATCAGCCGTCTTTGGTGCATTTAACAGAATTATTGATTGATGTTTCGGTTCTCGCGATGTTGTTGCCGTATTTTTACTCGGCAATCGCCTTTTGTTATCTCGCCATTATGAAAAAGGAAACGCTGACAATTGCAGAGAAAATACTGCTACCGATCGTGGGATGCGTTTCTATAATATACACGTTTGTCGCAATATTCGGTTCAGGAGAAAAGCTAATCTTTATCAGCACAATGACATTTTTAGTAAGTGTTCCGTTTTACTGTCTTTGTAAAAAATACTAACAGTATTTTTGTTATTAATAGTATGGTTAGGAAAAGAGGAAGTATTAATTCCTGCTGACCTTGTGCTGATTAGTTTGAAAACAATTTTGGGATAATATCCTTCTTTGTTTAAATAATAATATTAATGAAAAAATAAAAAAACGTAAAAAGTTGTCGAAAAGCTTTCTTAACTCCAAAAATCAAAATTTATCTTTTTTTAACATGTAATTATTACAATAGATTTTGTCGAAATATAGAGTTTTTGAAATGAAGCTTACAAAAGCGACAATTTGCTCGTTGATTATTTTGCTGCAGCTTTGTTATACAGTTTCAGCGATGGATAGTTATTATTCTTTAGAAAATAGCATGATTTTTCCGAAAAATTCCAATGATTTATCTATAAAAACTCATTGGCAATATATAGGTTATTATCTTTATAAGCTTCTATATGGTAACGATTATTTCTCAGAAGCGGCAAAAGCGAAAATTGATAAAATTTTCGGTGATAATCAAAGTATTATAAGCCAGCTTGATTTTTTAGAAGATAAACCTAGCGAGGATCTCATATATGCTCTGAATTTGAGTGGTGTTTCTTTCGATAATGAAGAAGATTTAGTAGAAGAAAATGAAGAAGACACTGATTTAAATGAGTCTGAAGGAGAAGAAAAGCAAGAGGGGGAAGAAAATGAGGAAGGTAAAGACTCGACTCAAGAAGTAAACACGGAGGAAGCTTCTACTGATGCACCACAATCGGAAGAAAACGCTAGCGGAGAACCAGCCGTTGATGAAACAACACAACAAGTTACAGAGGTTCCTTCCGATGGTTCGCAATTGCCCATAACAGATGGTAATACTTCTGGAGAAGTGCCTTTATACGGTCAAATGGGAGTCCAAAACGCAACGCTTCCTGCTGGATACAACTCAATGTCCGATCCAAATATTATGATGCAACAACAAGGTGGCGCTTTAGGTGGTTATAATATAGGATATGGAGCAAACAATAACGGTCCTATGTATTATAACAACAATCAAAATCTAGAAGGACAGCCCATGTACGACGGTCAAACATACAATGCTGGCATGGGCAATACGAATAATTATGGCGGAATGAACAACAGCTATAACAATATGTCTGATTTCCAGCAAAATAACCAGAATATGGGCATGTATCAACAACAGCAACAAGGAATGTCTCAGCAACAGGATGGATCGCAAAATCCTTATAATCAGATGAACGGTATGAGTGATAATCAATATAACCAAGGAGGAATGCCACAAGGAAACGAGGAAATGTCTCAATACGGGCAGCAACAAATGCAGCCATATGATAGCAGTCAACAACAGCAATAAATTAACAGAGGATATCCATCCGATTATCAAGACCAAGGAGATATGACATCGCAATCTTCTGGGGATATGCAAATGCAACAGCAACAAGATCAAATGCAAGCTTTCGTCGAAGATGGCATGGAAGAACAGCAATTTTCATCACAAACAGAGCAATCAGATGGACAATTTGTCGGAGAAGAGCAATCTCGCGCAGATGATATTGAAAACGGCGAGACTGAAAACCGTTTTGAAACACAATCAACAGACGAAAATGCGGAAGTATCAAACAAAATAAGAGAACAAGATACTATGCAACAGCGATTTGAAGAGGAAACTGACACAAATGAAACTGAGCAGCAGCAAATGTTCTCATCTCCTGAGGCATCAACACAAAACAGCAATAGAAATGAAACAAGCATAGTGGAAAATCAGCCTCAATTCACAACAGGAACGACAAATTCTCAACAAGAATCTGCGATACAGATGGCAAACGCCCCTTCGTCATCTTCGCAATTGCAAAATGCCGCCCAAGAAAATGCTGGAATTTCGGCGCAAATATCTCAGCAAAGACAAGCTTTGCCTTATACAACCTCTCAGAGCGGAACAAGCACCCCTTGGACATCAGAAGTAGATGCAAAACAACAATCGTTTGTTGATGGAATAGACAACACAAACCGCAATTCAGTATTTGATGGCGCAGAATGGAATCCTCAAAGAGGTTCATCAACTTGGGAAAGCACTGGCAATGAGGCACCTCTCCACTTTGATCCGAACGCACCACTAACAAGTAAAGATTTTTAACGGAGGTTTTTAATGCGTTATTTATTGATATGTTCCATAATTTTTGCAATAGGATCTCTTATAGAGAATGTTGCCTGTATATCTGAAGACGATGAGGAACTTATAGAAAAAATTAACAGCGAATCCGATAAGATTTTAAAAAAGATGAAGACAAATAAAAGAGAGTTTCTGGATAATATCACAAACGAATCAGAAAGGGGAAAGAAGGAACGACAATTTTCTGAAGAAATACGAACATTTGAAGATAATGTCGCAACGATTCAAGATGAAATAAATCTTTCAGAAAACGAAGATTAACAGAAGGTTTTATGCGTTTTCATTAGCTATTTTTTTACATTTTATTGCTATTAATTTTTGTTAGTAGTGATGGATGACTATGTTTAACAGGTTGATTTCGTGTACTATTGCGTTAATTCTCTTCGCAAATCAAAATATTGCGCTGCATGCTGCTACGCTTGAAGCTGGAGTAATGGGACTCTCTGCTGCATCTTCCATGAAAAATTTAGGCGATGATAGTATTCTAAATTTTAAAGGCATTTTTACGCCCGAAGGCGATGTTGAAGTTGAAAAAGTTATATTTTCCATAGATGAAGATATGAACGAAAAAGGAGCCGTAACGGTTTATTTCGTGGTTTGTTATGACCCCGTACTTCTTGGAGCTATAAAATCCGACACTGCTTCTCAATTTAAGAATCGCATTGATACATATGAGAATGATTATCCAGATAAAATAGTAATATTAAAATGGAAAATAGCTGCCAAAAAGCGAGTATCACAGAAAATAATAGTAGGTAAACATTATGAAAAAGATAATATGTCTCCTGTTGGTGGATTTATTTTTGTGACATATTCGACACCTGGAGATCACAGATACAGAATTCCAGGTTCTTGGAAGGAAATGAAAATCTGTCTCAAAAGAAAAGACTGCAAATTAGAACAGATAGAGTAGAAAGAACCTTATTTATCAAGGAGGCATAGTTTATATTGAAAAGTAGCTTCTATTTGTTTGAAGCTACTTTTCATTGGGTTATAAATTATCTTCTTCCAGCCCCTCTTGTTGGTTGTTGAACAACAGGTTGAGTTATTACAGGTGTTGCAGGAGTTGTTACTTTAACAGGCGCAGATGCCGTATTCGTCTGAACAACTGGAGTTTTAACAGTGGTTGTTGCAGTTGGAGTTTGTGGCTGAATTGTGGTCTGCGGTATTACTACCTGAGTCGCAGGAGTAACTGTCTTGACAGATGTCGCTGCAATCGGTGTTTGCGGTGTTGCAGTGTTCGTTGCCGTATCTTTTTTCTCGAACATCCAGTTTCCATTATTCGATGAAGAGTCGCTCGAACTTGTGGCTGATACCGCTGGAGCATGAGTACTGACTACCTGTGTCTGCGCTACGGGTGCCTGAACTGTTTGATCTGTCATTTGATTCTTCAAATTAACTATTATATTGAAAACCTCTGCTACTTTTGAGGATATATCGCCAGTATAATCCGTAGCTTGAGGAACTGATAGGTTTTTGAAGGCGTCTTCAAATTGTTGCAAATTATTTCCTAATATTCTTTTCGCTGATGAATATGCTCCTTGATTTTGATTATAATAATTGATTGCTTTGTTCGCCGATTCGATTATTATTGTACCTTTTTCTGCTTGATATACATCTTTAACAGCTGCAGCTGTCTTATCAAGCAGTGTGATAACTGCTTTTACATCTTGATTGCTTTGAACTTTGGATTCTTTCGCTTTTCTCTCAAAAAGTCTTTTTGCTTTGATAAAATCATCGTATAAAGCTTTAGTTTGTTTTTTATATGATTCACAGTATTTGCTTTTTAGTTGATTATCTGTGACCTTATTATTCCATGTGAAAATCGAAGCATCTGCATTATCCATAACTCCTGTCATAAATAAGGCGCTTAATGCTATTGTGGTTGCTATTTTTTTCATCATATTCTCCTTCTTTACTTTAGCAGTAATTAGACTATAAATAAAAATTCTTTAAAAACGGTTAATTTTTTTAAAATAAGAAAAAAAATTATAAACGTCTTATATTAAGGTTTAGGAATCTTCGTTCTTTTATTCGCCGTTTTAGGTCTTATGTGTTTATGTCGCTATTTTGCTGCAATATTACCCCAAATAAATCAGAAATAGCTTGCGTATAAACAACAAAAAATGTATATTTTCTGCGCGTCTGAGTTCGCTTGCATATGATAAATTGGAGTAATGTTTCATTATTTCCTTTTCATACAGAGGGCTTTTGGTGGTGTTGTAATAGTGAAGCGAATGGTCTCAGGCCAGGTTGATATACTGATACTAGGTATTGGTATATTAGTTAATAAGTTAAGTTATTTTAGATAGGTGTTTGGTTAAGCATGAATCTTTATGAATGTATTTTTATAGGTCGTCAGGATCTTTCTCAGCAGCAAATAGAGGCTCTAGGAGTCAGTCTTGGGCTGTTTATCTCTCAAAATAAAGGCGATGTTGCTCGCAGTGAGTATTGCGGTTTTCGTACGCTTGCATATCCTATCAAAAAGAACCACAAGGGGCATTACTACATAATGCAGATAAAGGCTTCTGCTGATGTAATTGCTGAGTTGGATCGCACAATGAAAATCAACGAAGACATAATTCGTTTTCTGATTGTAAGAGTTGAGAAGTTCGACGATAGAGATAACTTGATTACTCAGATGAAGACTTTTGTTGATGAATTCGGTGGTGTGGCTAAAGATAAAGGCTATCGTTCGTTCAAAAGTTCTGCGGAAGATAATATCGATCAGGCAGAAAAAGTTAACGTTGCTGCAGCGGAGTAAGATCTTATGGAAAATAACAATAGCGAAAAGAATAATAAAGCGAATAACAGAGACGCTAAGAATACCAATCCTTCTTGGAAGAGACAAACTGCATACAAAAGAAAAGAATGTCCGATTGAAAGTGGTGCTGTCACAGTAGATTACAAGGATTCTCGCGCTCTTCAAAAATTTACATCTGAAAGAGGTAAGATATTGCCTCGCAGAATCTCTTCTGTCTCATCAAGAGGCCAGAGAAAGCTTGCGATCGCAATAAAGCGCGCAAGATATTTGGCTCTTCTGCCTTATGTGGCCGACTAATTAATAGGTTCATGTTAGAATTTCATAATCCTTTATATATGTTAAGAGAATATAGGGGCGCAGTTCTGCTTGGAGTGGGATGCGCCCTTTGGTGTATTTTCAACGTACATTTTGCTTTCGGACTTTTGCTTTTTTTGAGTGGCGTTCCGATTTTCTTCTCTTATCTTTCATATGGACAGAAGAGTGGTTTTATTTCCGCGTTTATTGCAACAATTATTCCGTTCGCCTTTGTGCCTATTGAGATCAGTATAGACGTTTTTCTTAATATAATTTTGCCTTCATCGATGGTTGGTCACCTTGCGTTAAGAAATATCGTAAAAAATCGCAAAAAATGGTGGTATCCGGAATCATTTTTGCTGAATAATTTCGTAATTTTATTCTCTTTCGTGATGATAATTATGTCTTTTACATTGCGAACAGAAGAGTCTATAACAAAAATATATGAAGAAGCCGTAAAAATCATATTCAGCGAAAATGCGAACTTCTATATAAGCGGAGCAGGACAAAATTTGCGTTCTGTTATCAAATATTATGAAGGAATAGCGACGTTTTATAATATGCTCGCGACCATCTTAAATTTGCATATAGCTTATGCGTTAGGTAGAAAATTTAAAACCAACATAAGAATATCTTTTGATATGATTAACATAACCATATCCAATTGGCTTGCGGTTATGCCACTTGTAGCTCTGACTTTGTCGAAAATGCTACCGTCTCTCGCTTATGTATTTTGCGGATTATTCGTTGTAGGACTATTCGCTCCAGCTTTAGGCGGATTTTCAGTGATAGGTTTCATAATAAAGAAGCGAAAAATGCGCCGCGCTCCTTTATTTATAACGGCTCTCGTCATTATTTTCCCACTGCATATTATGACATTGGTCGCATTACTCGGAATCGTTGACAGCTTCTATCCAATCCGCAAACAAATGGCGGGAGTGTAATGGACGCTTAAAGGGATTCAATAAAATAGTTTAGTTTTAGATGTATTCTTTGGAGATATGATCTTAGAAACGTCGGTATATGATGAATGGATGTTATGGGAGGAACAGCCGCCTTATATGTGGGAAAAACGGCGGCTATTGCTTCTGGATTCTTCGCTTTGCTCAGAATGACGTGATGGATAGGCAGGAGGGCTTTTCCATAAATGACGACTGCGGTGTCTGTAACAAAGCAGCCACCTTACACTTAGGTAAAATGGCTGCTTTTGCGGTATTTCTTTTAGGATACCAAATAATTAATCTTCATCATCAGCTCTTGAATCCCTGTATTTCCGATTATTATTCGAGCGATAATTGGATATACTACCAGAGCTCTGTGAATGCTTTAATTGTCTTGAAGCTGGAGCAACTGACTCAAAATCCTCTCTTTCTACACTATTTTCGTATGCTCTTCTTCCTCTTTCACTTCTGAAAGTTGAATTAGACTCCAATTCTTCCTTTCTTCTGTTGACATTTCCTCTATTTGTTCGTTCTAATCTGTCAACCTCATCATACCTGTCTATTTGGCTCCGTAAAGTTGCATCTCCTGTTGCCAGAAGCTCCTCGCACTCACGGGAGAATTCTTCCAAATCAGAGCAATCTCCTGTTTCTGCGTAAGTTATTACACGATCCACGAGTGTAACACTCAAATCTATAGCATCCCTCGCTGCCGTAATATAAATTATGCTATCTCTAAACAGTTTTTGCATCTCTTTATCTTTTGCACTGCTAGCTATTTTTTCACTCTCATCTACATACGTTGCAACTAAAGCTGTAATATTCCTTTTTGCGTTTTTGAAATTCGTCTGCAACTTTGCAAGAATATTTTTTATGGCTCCGGCATTGCTGACTCGCTTTTCTTTCTCCCCTTTAAGTAGTTTGTGTATCAAAGCGATGTTAGCGCGTATTGATGCCAAATCTGCTTCCAAAATCTTCATAACTTTTCTAGAAAGTCTTATTGCTTGACGACCTGAAACTTCATTTGCATTTCCTAAACTTTTTGCGCTATTAATTGACTTTAAGCCTGTGATTTCTTTATCCAACAAAGAAGCCAGAGTTTCAAAAAAAGTACCGACGTTTGCCAAGCGTTCGGAAATAAATACTATTGGCATAACTGTAGCAGTTTTGTCAAAAGTTTTTAGATCTATTGTTTGCTTCTTCATATCGATGATAGCAACGTTTATGGCTTTTTTCCCGTCTGTTAAGCCGATTTTCAAATTATTTGCTGCAGTTATAAGGTTAGTTGTATCACCTCCGAATATACTGAACGACACGCTGTCTGTATTTGCTGTCTTTTTGCCAAATAAACCCTCAACATCACCTACCCCTGTAAGCATTAATATGCCTGCAGAAAGAACGCACGCTGTAAATTTTCTCATAATCACTCCTATTTATTAACAATAAGCAAATTGTAGACAATAATTATTAAAAATAGGTTAAAAATTTTAATTTTTTGAAAAATATTTTTACGAAATCTATAAGCCGGATTCTGTAAAATGCAAAAGTGCATTTCGATAGTCATTCATCTTGTGTCTACATTGCTGTAAACATCCAGCGATCTACCACGAACAGTCTCATGCAGAGGTCATTTTATGCTGTTCCAATTTGATCTTGCTCCAAGTGGGGTTTGCAATGCCGATCTTGTCGCCAAGATCGCGGGGAGCTCTTACCTCTCCATTTCACCCTTGCCAAAACGGCGGTATATTTTCTGTTGCACTTTCCCTAACGCTCATATGCACACACACACTAATAGAGAAAAGAGGTGCTATGCAGCACATGCGCGCCGCCGGACGTTATCCGGCACTATCCTCCGAGGAGTCCGGACTTTCCTCTGCGAAAGGTGATGATTATTGCACGACCTTAGCACAGCGACTATCCGATTTCGTAAAAACAGAGGTATGGTAGCATAAAAAGGGAGAGAGAACAAAGGGAGCGAGATTGTTTCTTTGAAGTTTTTCAATTTCAATACGAACTCATTAAACTCTCGCTTTTCTAATAAACCTTATTTATTCTTCCTCATGGCTGGTTGGTTTTAGCAGTCTTTGCCACCAACCGCTTTTCTTGCCTTTTTTCTTGTTAATAGGCATGAGCTCATCGTCTTTTTTCGGTGAATTCTGAACATTTTTTTCAACTTCACAATATTTCTCTACAAAAGTGCCAATATCCTTCTCGGAAACGAAATTTATGCTGCTTTCATCAACTACGGATGATTTTGGAGTCTCTTCAGACGGTATTTCTTCTTCTGATTCTGCATCTTTTTTCTTCGATTTTTTCGCAGCTATATTAAATACGGTTTTAGAAGAATCTTCAGGAATATTTTGTGATGTTACATTATCTTTTTCTTTCTTTTGTTTCCAATTCCGTCGTTTCGTTGAGTATGTTGACGATTTCTCGTCCTGCTGAGATGATTCCTTTTCTGAATTTCTTGCTCCATTATTGTTTTTCTTATGAAAAGAAGATTTTTCAACATCTTCATTTGTTTCATCTGTTGATGTAGTAGCAATATCTTCTGTTTTTGATGTTACTTGCTGTCTGGAATGCTTGCCTCTATTGCTTTTGGTATTAATGCGTTCTACTGTTTTTTCTTCAGATGAATGTTGAGGTTCGTCATCATCTGATGACACTGGTTTCATAACGTGAGCAATCTTAAAGTCTACAGCTGCAATAGTCGGATCTATCGCAAATTTTACTTTCAAACCTCTTTTTTCGATGCTTGATATAAAATCTTTCTTATTATTCAGCAAATACAATGCGACATCGGTTGATAAAGTTACGGTAACTTCAGAAAGATCCAAAGCCATACATGTTTCTTCGATTTTCCTGAGAATTTGCAAAGCGATAGATTCATCGGACCATATAAATCCCGTGCCACTGCAGTGTGGGCATGTGACCATATTTGCGTCAGCTATACTCGAGCGCAAACGTTGGCGAGAAAACTCAAGTAGGCCAAAGTTACTTATTGCGCCGACCTGTATTCTTGCTTTATCTTCGCGCAGAGCTTCACGCAGGCATCGTTCGACCTGATTATTGCTGCGTTTGTCTTCCATATCAATGAAATCGACGACTATTAATCCCGCCAAATCTCTTAGACGGCATTGGCGTGCAATTTCGACAGCCGCTTCAAGGTTGGTTTTTATCGCTGTTCCCGCAATGTCACGAGCTCTTGTCGATTTCCCGGAGTTAACATCAATCGAAACAAGTGCTTCTGTCGGATTTATGACTAAATATCCTCCTGAAGGAAGATCAACACGTGTCGAATAAATTTGATTTACCTGCTCATTTATATTGAATTTGCTAAATAACGGGAGTTTCTTGTCATCGTATAACTTAACTTTCTTCGCATGGCTTGGCATAAGTTTTCTGACGAGATCTTTTGTAAATTTATAGCCAGCTTCTCCCTCAACAACAATAGATTCAACATCACGCGAATAAAGATCGCGAATTGCTCGCTTTATTATATTCGCTTCTTCGTAAATCAAACTTGGCGCAGTTGATTTTAGCGTTGTGCCGCGAATTTCGTCCCACAATTTTTTCAAGTATTCGAAATCTTTTCTTATCTCAAGTTTAGTATGCCCTACGCCTGCAGTGCGAATTACTGTACTTCCGTTTTCTATGTTCAGTTCGGAAACGATTTTTTTCATTTTTATGCGGTCTTTCGGATTGGAAATTTTTCTTGAAACTCCGCTTCCTTTGGACATATTCGGCATGAGAACGCAGTATCTGCCAGCTAATGATATGTATGTGGTAAGAGCTGCGCCTTTTACTCCGCGCGCCTCTTTCGTGACTTGCACAAGTACAATTTGGCGCTTCTTTATGACCTCTTGAATCTTATAACGGCGATAGAACTGGTATCGCAAACGAGAAATCTCTCTTGAATCAATATCTTCATCGGCTTCACCTTCATCATCGGTATGCGCAGCCATAGCTTCCTGAATACGAGCTTCTAATTCCTCGCGGTCACTTACAGGAATTTGAAAATAGTCGTGATGTATTTCGCTGAAACTCAGAAAACCGTGCTTATCTCCTCCGAAATCAACGAAAGCAGCTTGAAGCGATGGTTCGACTCTGACAATTTTCCCGAGATATATATTTCCTTTTATTTGAACTTTCGATGGTGATGCAAAATCAAATTTATCTAATTTATCTCCGTCTACTACAGCTACCCTTATTTCTTCTAAGTGCGCTGAATCTATCAGCATATTTTTCGACATTTACAATGACTCCATAAAAAACAGAACGACATGCAACAGAGCCTGAGATATACTGTTCTTCAATTGTTTCTTTAAGAAATCTCAATTAACAAACTCCGTATTGCCGTACGTAAATAAAAACCTAATACTTAATACATAAAACACGATGTATTATATTCATCGGTCGTTAGTTTAATACACTACTTATCATAAGTAAATAATGTTATAATGCACAAAGTACAGATATTATCCGCCGTGATTAAAAAAAGTTGTGTTATATTTATTTTAATTTGTATATTTTTGCCGTTTGTGTGCGCAACTCAAACAAAAGTGTCAAATATTCAGCCTATAAAAAAGATTTATCTGAAAAAAGAGTCGGACAAATACTATTTTTGCGTTGATTTTGAGAATAGTGTGCATTTTTCTCCTAGGATTCACACTTTACCTAAGGGCGCAAAGCTGATTCTTTCGTTTAAAGAGAAGGTTAGAGCTCCGAAAACTCCGAAAATCAAAAATCATAAACTGATAAACGGTTATTTTTTCGAACAAATAGGAGAATCATCATTACTTATGATTCTGTCTCTTAAAGAACGTGTGAATTTTGTCGAAAAGCGATACACTAATAACTCAATACGTCTTGGATTTAAGCTGCAAAAGAAGCGCAATATCGTCATAGATGCGGGGCATGGTGGAAAAGATCCGGGGACACGTTGTCTTAGCGGAGATTATGAAAAAAATATTGCGTTAATTGCGGCAATAGAATTGAGGAACAAACTTACAGCAAGCGGAAAATATAACGTGATTTTGACGCGCGACAGGGATCAGTTTGTTCCCATAGAGAAAAGAAAAGAGTTAGCAGCAAACGCCGATCTTTTGATTTCATTGCACACTGACAGCAACAGCGATAAAAAAATGAGAGGTATGTCGGTCTATACTCTTCCGACTTTGGATTTTGTAAAGAACGAGAGCACTATACCGCAGCAAGAATCAGATGAGTATTACAAAAATCTGGCACGTTCACGTAAGTTTGCGAATACTTTGGTCAGCTATATTCCGACATCTTGTAAATTCAAGAATCATCCGCGAAGGGATGTCGAACTAAAAATACTGAAACTCCTATATCCGGCTATTTTAATTGTGCTAGGATGCGTATCAAATAAAATTGATAATCAATTATTGCATTCTAGAGCTTTTCGAGAGAAAACCAATCGTGCTATTTTGTATGCCTTAGATAAGTTTTTCGAAAAAGAAGAATAGGCGAATATGAAAAGATTCATTATTCGGTTTGTTAAGTGGGTATTTAGGCTTGCATTGCTTGCGGGATTTTGCGGTGGATTGGTATTAATCGGTTTCGCATATCTTTATTCTCCGCTGTCTGATTTACCCGATCATACATCGCTGCAAAAATATGTTCCGAGCGTTTCGAGTCGTGTATTTTTGCAAGACGGAAGCAAACTTGCCGAGTACTCATACGAAAAACGCTATTTCGTTCCTATTAATAAGATACCTCAAAAGTTAATTAATGCATTTATTGCGGCTGAAGACAAGCACTTCTTTCAACATGCAGGCGTAGATTTTCAAGGTATTATAAGGTCAGCGCTCAAAAATCTGGAAAATATAGGGAAGGGGAGGCGACCTCAAGGAGCGTCAACCATTACTCAACAGGTAGCGCGTATATTTTTGATAAAAACAAATGAAATCTCGTATATAAGAAAGATAAAAGAGGCGATTCTTTCTCATCGAATAGAATCTACACTTTCAAAACGCCAGATTTTGGAACTGTATTTAAATCAGGTTTATATGGGACTTGGAACTTATGGCGTAGTTGCAGCAGCAAAAACGTACTTCAACAAAACTTTGGACGAGCTTACTATCGCCGAATGTTCTTATCTTGCGTCACTTGTGAAAGGGGCGAACAATTATCATCCGGTAAAAAATAAGCAAAAAGCAATTACACGAAGAAATTGGGTCATAAATCGCCAACTTGAAGACGGTTATATATCAAATGCCGAAGCGAAGGACGCAATAGAAGAAGATTTGCGAATGACGGAAGCGCAAGAGCAAGATGCTAAAGCCGAATATTTTGCTGAAGAAATTCGCAAATATTTGATGGAGCATTTTCCATCGGATAGTTTGAATAAAGAAGGGTTGATTGTGCGTGCCACTCTAGATCCAAGATTCCAGAAGTGCGCATATGAGGCGTTGCGAAAAGGATTAGAGAACGTTGATCGCCGTTTCGGATGGCGCGGAGCAATCGGAAATATGAACATCCATACCAACCGAGCCGATGCAATTGCTGTTTTGAGGAAAATACGGACTCCAAAAGGTGGTGAGGACTTTATAAAAGCTGTCGTTGCCGCTGTTTCTGGCAAAAAAGTATCAATTTTGACCGAAAATAATGACCTTGGTAGACTTATAGAAGCGGATGTTAGATGGATTGGTAAAAAAATAAAGCCAGGCGATGTTATTCTGGTGCAAAAAGTCGGAAAGAGCAAAAAAATCATCTCAGATTTTACCGTAAAGCAAGTACCTCACGTACAGGGGGCGATAATAGTAATCGAAGTTGAGACGGGGCGTATTCTTGCAATGCAAGGCGGATATTCATTTTCCATGAGCGAGTTTAATCGTGCGACTCAGGCTTTGCGACAGTGTGGGTCGGCCTTTAAGCCGTTTGTGTATTTGGCAGGACTGGAAAATGGATTCGCGCCTAATACAGTTATCGATGCCAGCGCTGTTGAAGTCGATCTTGGCGAAACGTTGGGAGTATGGAAACCAAAAAATTATCATGGCATGGAAATCGACAAAATCACTATGCGAAGAGCTCTTGAGAGATCGATAAATACTGCAACAATCAGAATCGCGCAAGAAACGGGGTTAGATAAAATAGCGAGAATTGCTGAACAGTTCGGAATTTTCGATAAAATGCCAGAGTTGCTGTCGTATGCGCTCGGAGCAGGTGAAACAACTCTGCTGAAGCTAACTACAGCTTACGCAATGCTTGCAAATGGCGGCAAACGTATTCATCCAACAATGGTTGATTATGTGCTGGATAGATACGGCAATGTCTTATACAAGAATGACAATCGTATAATCGATAACAGCATAGGATTTGACGCGCCATTTCCTCCGAAATTAAACGATAATCGTGCGCAAATATTGGATGAGCGAAGCATATATCAGATAACGTCGTTGCTTGAAGGGGTAATACTGAGAGGTTCAGGAGCGTCGGCGCGCTTTCTCAACTTCCCTATGGCAGGAAAAACAGGAACGAGCAATGAAAGCCGCGATACATGGTTTGTTGGATATACTCCTGATATTGCTGTTGGTGTTTTTGTCGGATTCGATGAGCAATCTAAAAATCTCGGAAAAAACGCGAACGGATCGAACACGGCTCTGCCTATATTCATATCTTTTATGGAAAAAACAAAAAAGTTTCTCACTCCAACGCCGTTTAAGGTGCCGAAAGGAATAAAATTGCGAAAAATCGACATAGAAACAGGCGGAAAACCATCAGATATTCCAGGAACATCGATGATTGAGGCATTTAAAGACGATGAAGATGTTTCAGAGGAAAATATCATGGGCGGAAATGATGCAAATGACAGTAAGAAACATAGCAGTTTGCTTGATTTGCTCGACAGCGAAGATGAAATAAAAGATAATTCAACCGAGAAACAAGCGGAAGATGATGAAAAAATCATCAATCCTGTGATGGGAATTTATTAGAGAATGGGACATTTCATCATATCATCATACGCAATTGTATTGCTGATTTTTCTATGCAATGTACGATAAAATGTGTAAAATGGCTTCCAGATTTTTGTAATAATTTTTGAACGAACAAAATAATTAAAGTAGTGGAGAAAAAATATGGTTACTCCTATCATGCCGCATGGTACAGCTGTTTGGTTAATCGAAAACACGGCACTTACATTTGAACAAATCGCGGATTTTTGCGGTTTGCACCCTCTGGAGGTTAAAGCTATCGCCGATGAGCAAGTTGCGACGGGGATGATTGGGGTTGATCCTATTTCTACGGGTCAATTGACGCGCGAAGAAATAGAGCGTTGCAGCAAAGATCCAAGTGCGAAGTTGACTTTGGCGGTACCTAATATGGTTTTAGCAAAGCAGAAAAGCAAGAGGAAGTACACACCTTTATTGAAGCGTCGAGATCGTCCTAATGCTATCGCTTGGTTGTTGAAATATTATCCGGATATGACAGATGCAGCAATTTGCTCTCTTATTTCGACAACAAAAACGACAGTTCAAGCGATTCGAAACAAAACGCATGCCCGTATGCATGAATTACATCCGAAAGATCCTGTTTTGCTCGGTTTTTGTTCGCAAATGGATTTAGAAAACGCCGTAAAAGCGATAAAACCATCAGAAGCAAAACAGCAGCAACAGGAAGCATAATTGATGATTTGTGCAAGAGCGACAGAAGCGAGTAATTTTCTTCAAAATAATATCTGTGATTTACAGAAAGTGGAAAATGTTGCTCTTCCTGCGTTTTGTGGCGGTGTTTGCGGTGAGTTATTCATCGAATACAAGGAAAGCGAAGTTATTCGAATTGAAGATGGAGTTATCCAAACACCTAGTTTGAATTTTAATCAAGGATTTGGACTGCGTACTTTTAAAGAAGACGCGACTAAATATTCGTATTCATCGACGATTGATGTTTCATCGGTAAATAAAGCAATCGAGGCGGTAAGATTTTTGCACGACACAGATAAAAACAGCGTAAAAATCGAAGACAAAAGCAATAAGAATAATCTTTACAATGGTTTTAGATTCATAGATTCAATTTCATTGGAAGAAAAAATCAGATTTTTACAAGAAACAGACGCTTACGCGCGTTCGAAATCCGAAAATGTCCGTCAGGTAATCGGCGTTTTGGCTAGTACATGGCAAGTCGTCAGCATTCTCAATGAAACGGGCAAGCGTGTATGCGATATTCGGCCGTTAGTTAGGTTTACCATATCTGTAGTCATTGAAAAAGATGGCGTTTTCGAAAGCGGAATGTGTTCTGGTGGCGGTCGTTTCGGATATGAAAATTTTATAAATGATGCGACAAAAAAATCGTATGTCGATGAGGCGTTGAGACAAGCGAACGTCAAGCTGACTGCTATAAAGACTCCTGTGGGAGAAATGCCAGTTGTTCTTGGTAACGCTTGGACGGGAATTTTGCTGCATGAAGCTGTCGGTCATGGATTGGAAGGCGATGCTATATGCAAAAAAACTTCCGCCTTTCATAATTTGCTCGGCGAAATAATCGGTTCGAAAAATGTTACGGTTGTAGATGATGGAACAATCGCTAATCGTAGAGGTTCGCTCAATATTGATGATGAAGGGACACCGACCCAACGCAATGTCTTGATTGAAAACGGCAAATTGGTCGGTTTTATGCAGGATCGTATGAATGCTCGATTGATGAATTGTGCGCCAACAGGAAATGGCCGCAGAGAAAGTTATGCTCATACTCCTATGCCTCGTATGACCAATACATTTATGCTCGGCGGTGACGCTTCTTTTGAAGAAATGCTAGCGAAAGCCAAAAACGGAATTTTCGCGAAAACATTTTCTGATGGCCAGGTAGATATAGCTTCCGGGAAATTTGTGTTTTCCGCTTCTGAGGCTTATCTGATTGAAAATGGGAAAATAACGTCACCGGTAAAAGGTGCGATGTTGATTGGAGACGGTCCTAGTATTTTGAAGCAAATTTCTATGGTAGGTGGCGATTTTTCTTTGGATAATGGTGTTGGGACGTGCGGGAAAGACGGACAGTGGGTTCCTGTAGGAGTCGGACAACCAAGCGCATTAATCAATAAAATAACCGTTGGCGGAGCTAGTATTTAATATTTATCATATATCCAGAAAGGGGAAGAGTAACAATGTTATTATGCGACAGATTAATTTGTAAACTTGCAAAAGAACAAGAGATGATAAGTCCTTTTGTCGACAAATTATCTCAAAAATCAATCATTTCTTACGGCGTTTCATCGTATGGATATGACGCGCGAGTTTCGGATGAATTTAAAATTTTTACGAACGTAGATAACGCAATAATTGATCCGAAAAATTTTTCACCGAAAAGTTTTGTTGATCGTAAAACAGATTGCTGCATTATTCCGCCAAACAGTTTTGCTTTGGCTCGCACTGTTGAGTACTTCAAAATTCCACGTGATGTTTTTGTGTTGTGCGTTGGAAAATCCACTTATGCTCGTTGCGGAATAATTGTAAACGTAACTCCTCTTGAGCCGGAATGGGAAGGGCATGTGACTCTCGAGTTCTCAAACACAACGCAATTACCCGCAAAAATCTACGCAAACGAAGGCGCGTGTCAATTTTTGTTCTTCAAGGTAGATGAAATATGCGATATATCCTATAAAGATCGCAGCGGGAAATACATGGGGCAAACAGGCGTGACTCTTCCGAAAATTTATTCGGCGGAGGCCTAAAAAAAGCGAGATTAAAAAACGGGGGCAGAAAAGATGCTAAGTCTGCTTATTTTTATCGTTATTACGGTACTTCTTATAATAAGATTGAACGATATTCTTGGAATGAATGTCGGATTTAAAGTCGATGTAAGAAAAAACAATCGTTTCGGCGAAGACAATTCTTCCATTGAGGAAGTACATCACGACGATAGCAAAGTAAATATCAAGAATATGTTCGGCAATTATACTGATTTTGTTCCGCACGATTTTCTAGAAAAATCCAAAAGGGCGTTTGAAATAATTTTTGAAGCCTATGCGAAAGGAGATAAGCGAACTCTGAAAGATTTATTGGCATCAAAGCTTTGTAATGCGTTTAGTATGGCCATTGATGACAGGAATTCGCGCGGAGAAAAACTAGAAGGAATATTGGTGCGTTTTATAAGTGTCGATATTACCGAGGTTTCTGCAAATGATGAGGATGTTTTTATTACTGTGAAATTCGTTACGGAGCAAAGCAATGTTTTGAAAGATCGTAACGGAATGATTGTAGAGGGTAATTCCGATTTTGTAGAAAATCGTACCGATACATGGATTTTTTGTCGCAAAAAAAATGCTATCAGTGCTGCATGGTTTTTGTATGAAATAGTTGACGCCTAGATTTTGTTATTTTATCCGTAGTTATGCTGCATATCGCGCTGTATCATCCGCAAATACCACAAAATACGGGAACTTTGATGAGGTTATCATCATGTTTGGGCGTAAAAATAGATCTTATTCGGCCTTTCGGTTTTCTTTTTGATGATAAAAAACTAAAACGTGCAGGAATGGATTATATATCGACCGCAAATTATGAAATTCATGATTCATTCGAGCTGTTTCTTAAAAAGTACAGCGGAAGACGACTGATTGCTCTTGAAGCAAATAATGAACATACGCCGCATTATAGTTTCAAATATCAAGATGACGATATTATTATGGTCGGCTCAGAACATTATGGTTTTCTTGATACTGATTTCGCGAAAATTCCATATTGCGTAAAAATACCTATGCTTCCTGAACGCCGCTCACTTAATATGGCTATTGCTACTACGATTGTTTTGTCAGAAGCAATGTCGCAATTACGTATGTTTCCGAAATAGGATTTGCAACGCAATTAATCATATTTTTCAAATTTACTTCAGAAAAATATAGCGAATAGATTCATAAGACTCAGGATCTGTGCTAATGTAAGATTTTCTCCAGCATTGATTCGGCTTCGGATAGCAGTGTGTCGATGATATCTGAGATGGAGCGCTCCTCCTTGATGAGTCCTACGATTTGCCCTGCCATCATAGATCCGCGTTCGGTGTCGCCTTCACGAGCGGCGCGGCGTAGTGCACCTGCCCAAAAATGCTCGAGCATTAGGCGACCTTCTTCGAGAGACACTTCTCCACGCTCAAATTTGCCGATGACCTCACGTTGACGTGCGACAAATTCCTCCGTACCTACGTTTTCAATGGCACGGACAGGTGCTATCGGAAATTTCTTGTGCAATTGAACGGGAGTAACTGCATCGCGTCCGCTGGCACGCAAAAATGCCAGCTTAAAATTCTCATGTGCGGTAGATTCCTTGCAACAAGCAAAAACGCTTCCAAGTTGGCAGCCAACAGCGCCAAGCAATAGCATTCCCGCAAAGATTTCTCCTCGTAAAATACCTCCTGCAACGAAAATAGGATATTCAGGGAGATTGAGTAAAACGTCTTGGATAAGAACTAGTGTAGAGATCGGACCAACATGACCTCCTGCTTCGCTTCCTTCGAGAATTAAGGCGTCAATGCCGTTCTTGAAAAGGCGTTTCGCAATAGAAAGCGCAGGCGCAAAAGCCATTACTTGGATACCATACGAATGAATTTTCTCTATGACTTCTTTATCAGGTACACCTCCTGCGATAATTATGTGAGACACTTTTTTCTCGTGGCATACATCAATAAGATCATGCAATTTTGGATTCACGTATATTATGTTTACACCGAAATTGCGGGATGTTTTCTGTTGAGTTGCTTCGATTTCTTTGCGAAGAAGATCTCCATCCATTGCTCCTGAAGCAAGTACGCCAAATATACCCGCATTAGACATTGCGGATACGAGAGTCGCATCAGAAATCCAGGTCATAGCTCCGCCGAGAATAGCATAATCGGAACCGAGAATATCGCATCCTCGCTTCATGAGATTTTGAATTTTCGGATATTTTATGTTATTTAGTCTGTTTTTATTGTTATCTGTCATTTGTCTAATCCACAATATTTATGTAATACAGAAATGGTGTCAAGTAGCTGTTCAGTCGCAACAATTAGATTAATTTTGTGCAATGTTACTGTACCAACGAATGAATCTATCTTGTGTTTTTTTAGTTCTGCGATGAAATTTTGGCCGACATTTGTGTTCAAATCAGCTCCTACTACGCTTATTTTTGAAAGCGGTTTTCGTGAAAATTTATAGCGTGCATCAGATATGCAGCTACTGTTTCGAATAAGCGAAAGAGCAATTGAAGCATAACGTTTATCGAGCATAACGTTTACTTTGCCTCTGTTTTCTACGAAATCGCATTGTACAAAGTGTTTTGCGAGAAGGTTTTGTATTACATTATCATATTTCTGTATGCTATCTTTAAAAGATATCTGTATTTGCGATAAGGCAGGTGTAACAGCCATTCCACAAAAGCGTTTTTGCGGAGCAGTAGGCGATATTATGGTACCTGGGGCCTTTATAAAGCTGGAAGCAACACGGACAACGACTTTTTTCTCCATTGCGTAAAGAACAGACTGTTCTTGAAGCACTTTTGCGCCTTGTGAAGCCATTTCTAACATTTCTGAGTAGTATATCTCATCAATTCGGTGCGCGCCTGTGTATAAATTCGGGTCGACGGTATATACGCCATCGACATCAGAATATATTTCGCACAAGTCGGCTTTTATAGCGGACGCAACAGCAACAGCCGTGAGATCGGAACCGCCACGGCCAAGCGTTGTGATTTTCTTCTCTTCCTGACTCACTCCCTGAAAGCCACAAACTACAGGAACTATGCCATTTTCGAGATCTTTGTTGATATTTGAAGGATCGACATTTTGGATTACAGCATGGCCGTAGTTGTTGTTTGTGAAGATTGGTACTTGCCACGAGGCATAAGAGCGCGATTTTATGCCGACTTTTTCGAGAGCTATAGCGGTTAATCCTGCTGTTACAAGCTCACCTGACGAAAGAACGGTGTCGTATTCGGGATGACCTTCGTCCGCTCCAAGAGAATTGACGCAATCAACGAATTTGTTGGTAACTCCTGCCATTGCTGATACAACGACAATGATATCTTTGTGCTTAGTTTTGCTTTCAGCGACTATTTCAGCGACATTTTTGATTCTTCCCAAGGTCGCTACAGAAGTTCCGCCAAATTTTTGAACAAGACGCGCCATAAAATTATCGCCTCATACGGCTGCTGCTAGTAAATCTTGCGAAACAGGGATTCTCATTAACGTAATAAGTTCTCGCAATTCTTGACGAGCTGCGACATGAGAAAGATTCATTGCGTTATCGTTATTTTTCAAATCCAAAAGAGTTGTGCCCGACAAAAACAATTCCTTGAAAATCACTCGTTCGCAAAAACCATTTCCTAGCCTGAAGCTAAGGCGTTTGGCAAGAGCTTCCAGAACGGTATTTACATCTCCTCTGTTTTTCGTGTAGAGAGTAGATAGACGATTCTTAATAACTATCCAATCCAGAGGTTTTTTGCCTCTTTTCGCACGCTCTTTGCGCTGATCCCATACCATTTCGGCGTATATGCTAGGGCGCAGATTCTTTATATCTCCGTCTGATATCTTCACGATGACGTCCAAATCTACAAAACTATCGTTTATCGGAGTTATAAGCGTATCTGCATAAGAATGCGCAAGCTGCGACAAAAAAGTATTGTTTCCTGGTGTATCTATAACAATAAAATTGTTTCCTGAAAGTTCCTTCATCGCATTTTCGAACGCCTGGCGCTCTGTCTGCTCTGTTTCGGCTTTGTTATGCGCGTCACTTCTTGCGATTGCTATATGCTGAGGCAATTTTAACGACGGATTGCCACTTGCTGAGCGCTTTCTGTTCTCAAAATAGTGTGTAAGAGTACCTTGTCTCGCATCTATATCGATAGTCCCGACCTTACATCCCAAATTTAAAAGATATACCGCTGTATGCATTGCGATTGTGGATTTTCCTGTTCCGCCTTTTTCATTTCCGAAGACAATAACGTATGGTTTCATACTTATACCTTTCTGTTATTCAGCTACTCAGCACTCATTCCCTGTTGAGAATTTTTTCTGTGTACAACAACTGCCGCTATTATGACACCAATTGAGAGAACAGTCATCAAAATTGTAGCTAAAGCATTTATTTCAGGAGATATACCGAAGCGCAAGCTGGAAAAAACAATCATAGGCAGTGTTGTTGCTCCGGGACCCGCAACGAAACTTGCGATAACGACATCATCTAGGGAAAGAGCAAAAGCAAGCAGCCATCCGAGAATGATACTAGGGAAAATCATCGGAAGGGTTATGACAAAGAAAACCTTCAGAGGTGAGGCACCGAGATCGAGCGCCGCTTCTTCTATCGAGCGGTCAAAATCTTGCAATCTTGCCTGAACAAGCATTGTTACGTACGAAAGCGTCAATGTAATATGAGCGATAATAACCGTTGTTGTCCCTCTTCCTGCTGGCCATCCGAAAATTTTTTCCATGCCAACGAAGAGCATCAATATAGACAGCCCAAGAACAACCTCAGGCATAACCAACGGAGCAGTTACAGCACCTATAAAAAGCGATTTTCCGCGGAAACCGTGGAATCTCGTAATAACAATAGCAGCGATTGTTCCTATTACCACCGAAACCGTAGCTGATATTGTAGCAACTTTAAGGCTCGTGAATGTCGCTCGCAAGATAATAGGGTCAGACAGCAGAGCTTTGTACCATTTCAAAGAAAAACCAGCCCATACACTAACAAGCCGCGATTCATTGAATGAATAAATGACAATACAAATGAGCGGGAAATACAAAAACATATATCCGAAAAATAAAATAATGTTTGGCCATTTGATTTTCATTTTACCGTACATCCCTCAAAAGCCTGACTTCTTTGCGCCTTTGCATGAGAACAATCGGAAACACAACGAACATAAGCAAGATAATCGACAAAGCGGCTGCTGTAGGCCATGAAAGATTGCCGAAAAATTCGTTCCAAACCAATCGTCCAATTGTAAGAGTTTGCGCGCCCCCTAAAAGCTCCGGAATAACAAATTCGCCGATTGCCGGAACAAAAACCAGGGCGGATCCCGCGTATATTCCTGGCATCGCAAGAGGAACTACAATTGAAAAAAACGCTGTCATAGGAGAACTGCCCAAATCATAAGCCGCTTCAATAAGTGTGTAGTCGATTTTTTCTATAGCGCTGTAAAGCGGAAATATCATAAACGGTAGGTATGCGTAAATAATGCCTACACATGCTGCGTAAGAGTTGTTCATAAGCTGTAATGGCGCGTCTATTAAATGAAATTTCATCAGAAAACTGTTGATAAATCCGCTTGGGCTGAGCAGCATAAGCCATGCATATACTCTTATCAAAAATGATGTCCAAAACGGCAAAATCACCAACGTTAGCAACATTGCCCGCACTTTCGGAGATGATCTGACTATTGCCAGAGCCATAGGGAATCCAATCAATAAGCAGCATATAGTTGACGCTCCTGCGATTAATACTGAAGTTGCGAAACCGCGCATGTACATTTCGTTACTGAATAGGCTCATATAATTGCCAAGATTTAGGCGGATTTGCAGCACGTTTCCCGAAATCCAATCGATCAAACTTGTGTACGGTGGCGATGATATGACGCTGTCAGATAAGCTGATTTTCAGCAGAATCAGGCAAGAACAGAGGAAAAATACGATAATCCACGCAGACGGAAGGGAAATCAAGAAATTTCTTCCCGTGATCTTCTTTGCTAAGCTCGTTAGGCGATAAATTATCAACTCTTCTATTCTGTACATATCGAATCACGTATAATTATTGCTGCATGGCACGTATTTTATTGCACGGGAACAACCTATCAAGTTATTCTTGCGTTATCAATGGGATTTTATGATATATGATCGAAATTCGTTCAGATGACTTCAACATAGCGCAAATAGCCAATTCTGGGCAATGTTTCCGCATTTCTGAGCAATCAGAGGGAAGATGGGAAGTTATTGCGTTTGGTAAAAGCCTAAAAATCCGTGTAAGAGACGACAATACACACATTTTTGAATGTGCTACCGACGAATATAATGAACTCTGGCACAATTATTTCGATATGCAGCGAGACTACGGAGAGATTAAGGCAAAAATACGAGCTGTTGGCGATTCGTATCTTACGCGCGCAGTCGATTTTGGCTATGGAATGCGGATTTTGAACCAAGATTTGTGGGAAGTTATCATCAGTTTCATTATTTCTCAGCAAAATAATATTCCGCGCATTAAGGGCATCATAAAAAGGCTGTGTGCGCCCTATGGATTGCACTTTCCGACGCCACAAGAGCTGTTGGCATTCAGCGAAGATGATTTTGCAAAAATAGGATTGGGATATCGCGCAAGATATGTGCGAAATGTGGCTGTTGCTGCAACTGAAGGCCGATTAAACTTTGGTGAATTGCGAAAAATGTCATACCATGACGCAGTTGCTTATCTCAAAAAATTCGATGGAATAGGAGACAAGGTCGCAAACTGTATAGCTCTTTTCGGGTTGCGAAAGTTGGAGGCATTCCCTGTTGATGTTTGGATAAAACGAATCCTACAGAGGCAATACGGAGGGGAATTCGATATCGGACGTTTTCGGGGATACGCAGGCCTTGTCCAGCAATACATGTTCTACTACGAACGATTTCGTGAGAAATGAGAAAAAGGCACGAAGAGGGAGGGTGAAAGATATGGATTTTAGGTTCTTCGCTCTCGCTAGTCGATCTGAATGGTATTTTCCGTCTGCTCACGTCATCCTGAGGAAGCGAAGCGACCGAAGGATCCAGTACAAAGAATAACAATAACATAACAACAACTCTGGATTCTTCGCGTTGCTCAGAATGACGGAGATGAAAGCGTGTTTAGATCCAGTGCCTCATTAGTTATCCTGATCGAGGCGGAGGGTTCACTCGGCCTGTTGCTAACGTTGCTACCTTATCACCTTGATTGGGGTTAAGAAAGTGAGAAAATACAAGAAAGAATAGAGAACTTTATCTTTTTTTTTACTTATTTTTGTTACATTTAAAATATATTATTTATGAGGAAAAAATATGAATAAAGTCTTGGCTTCAAAAAAAGAAAAATCAAAAAGAACAGTCTCTAATATACGAAGAGATAATTTTATGAAAGAAAACATCTTCAAGCCAGCAATAATAGGCGGAATTTGTATATCGGCTTTACTTTTTTGTTCACCTTTGGAAGCGTCGTTTCCAGGACCCGACTCTAGTTCGGAATCCGATTCTAGTGAGTCTGCTGAATCAGCTCATTTAACGCTACAGAACTGTTTTTTTATAAATAAAAAACACAGCGTTTCATTACGAGGAATTGAGAAAAGTTATCCTAAACTGGCACTATTGCATGTTAATGGTAATAACATAATGTCATTGAGGGAAATCGGCAAACTAGCTGATTTATTAGAGTTGCACATTGTCGATGAGAAGTTAACTTCATTTGAAGGAGTTGAGGGAATTCCCGGTGTACAGATATTGGACCTTAGCAAGAATCTAATAACGTCTCTAGAAGGAATTGAGGGACTTACTAAGTTGCAAGAGTTGAATCTTAGCGATAATCGAATTGAGTCTTTAAAAGTAACTAAACCTATGCCTAGTGTACAGAAACTAGATCTTAGTAACAATCCGCTAACATCTTTGGTCGGAATTGAACAATTTAGTGGGTTGCAAGAACTGAATCTTAGTAATACTAATGATACCCCTGGATTATTTGTCAGAATAGTGCCAGTATTTGCGGAGTTAAAAGAAACTATTTTACTACCTAGTGTGCTAAAATTAGATCTTAGCAATAATCAGTTAATATCTCTGGAAGGGATTGAAGAATTTAATGAGTTACAAGAGTTGGATCTTAGCAATAACCAAGTGTCATTGGATAAATTAGGGGTAATTACACAATTGGCTAATTTGAAAAAAGTAAGCATTACTGCAAGTAAGGCAGATCAGTTTAGAATAATAACTAGTTTCTCGCCGCAATTGCCTAATTGTATATTTATGCTCGATGGGGAAGCCTATAAAGATGGCAAAATAATTAAAGAGATCACACTAGAATAATCAACGTTCTTTGAAAAAAATCACAAGGAATCTTTTCGGTAAAATTACTTGCGCGATGACTCTGGTATTTGTCAGAACCACAGGGGAATTTAGTAATATATCACAATATCTGCATTTCTTCCCTGTGGCTTTTGACATCCACTGTCGTGGTGCTACGTTGCCATTTTGATCGAGGATACCGCCCTGTCATCCTGAACGTAGTGAAGGATCCAGTAAAAAAACATCACCTCCACTGGATTCTTCGCGTTGCTCAGAATGACGTGGTGGAGCTAGCTGGTTTTGCACTATTGCTGAATTAGTCATCTAGATCGAAGCTCTAAGGAGGAATGCACCACAGTTACTGCCATCTGATTACTCCTGTACCTCGGCGTTTTGACAATCGACTGTATGTCATCATTGTTTTTCAGGAGATCAACACTAATATATAGAACACTTCCTAAGCCACATATGAATATTTTAGGCAGACTATTTTTCTTTAGTATGTTTACCTAACAGGACATTCCTTACCACGAACTATTTTTATGAAATAAAAACACGCTTTCAAATCCCCATTATCGCTTTTGCGTAGTCGGTGGCGTCAAATGGCTTCAAATCGTCTATACCTTCGCCAACGCCTATCGCAAAAATCTTGATACCGTATTTTCTGGTTAGTGAAATCAGCGATCCTGCCTTTGCGGATCCATCTAATTTTGTGACAATCACGCCGTCTATACCGATTTTTTCTAAAAATGTCTCAACTTGGCTGTGTGTTGCCTGTCCTGTTATTCCATCCAAAACCAAAATCGTGGAATGCGGCGCAGAAGTATCAATTTTTTTGATTACTCTTTTTATTTTCTCTAATTCATCAAGTAAGTCACTGCGATTTTGCATTCTTCCGGCAGTGTCTATTAGAACAGTGTCATTTCCGTTGCTTTTCGCATGTTCAAGGGCGCTATAAACGAGTCCTGCCGGATCTGCTTTTTCTTTTCCGCACAAAAAATCTACGGAAATGCGATTTGCCCAGTATTTTAGCTGCTCAACTGCTGCTGCTCTGAACGTATCAGCGGCAACCAGCAAAGGTTTCTTCCCTAAAGTTTTTAAAATGTTCGCGATTTTTGCAATGGTGGTTGTTTTTCCGTTGCCATTTACTCCGATTACCAAAATTACAAACGGCTCGTGAGAAAAATCTTGATGAAAAAGATCCGCTTCATATGGTTTCATCATTTTTGCAATTTCATCCGCAAGATATTTTTGTACATCAACATTAGTTGTTTCTTTCGGAAATTTCTTATCTGCTACTCTCCTCGCAAGTTCAGTCGCCGTTTCAACACCTGCATCAACTAAAATAAGGGCGTCTTCTATTTCCTGCGCAAAATTTTCATCTATTTTTTTTCCCGTTATTGTTATTGATATTTTTTCTGATGTTTTTTGCAATGCTGATTTTATTTTCGAAAAAATACCCATTTGATATTTCCTTTCTTGCTCGTCTGTACCTTACTTATTAAGAATAGCAGAAAAGTGGCATGTTTTAGAAAAAATCGTGCGTTAAAAACAACAGTAAAAAAAATATTCCGATCATTAATTGATTTTTATGTAAAAATAATTAGTCTGGCATCTGGTGATTTTTATTTTATTTTTTTTAATGGGAGTTAATTTTGGAAAGTACTCGTCTTTCTACGGAAAAGCACAGAATAAACAGAGCGATCACAGCTCAACAGGTTCGTTTAATAGATCAAAATGGGGAAGCGCTAGGTATTGTGAACATAAGATCCGCTTTGGCTAAGGCGGATGAGGTGGGGCTCGATTTAGTCGAGGTTTCGCCAAATGCCGTTCCTCCTGTTTGTAGAATCATAGATTACGGAAAATTGAAATACGAACTTCAAAAGAAAAAAGCAGAAGCGAAAAAGAAACAAAAAGTTATAGAAGTAAAAGAAGTAAAATTTACGCCTGCTATCGGTGAACATGATTATCAAGTTAAGTTAAATAGTATTACTAAGTTCATTAAAGAAGGAAACAAAGTAAAGATTACACTGAAGTTTCGCGGTAGAGAATTATCACGTCAGGAGTTCGGCGTAAAATTATTGAACAGATTGATTGATGATGTAAAAGAATTTGCGAAAAGCGAAGGCAATCCGCAACTTGAGGGGCGGCAAATGATGATGATTCTAACTCCTGCAGCTCAGAAGTGAGACAACAACAATGACACAGAAAATTTTCAAATGCACAGTCGGAGATTTTTCTATAAGCGATAGCTTTGCGATAGTCGATTTGCTGTTTGAAAAGGATTATCTCTCTGTGTCATGCGTTGAAAAAAGCGATGATAAATGGTTTGTTGAAATTTTATCGACTTTGCCGATAAAGAAGATGGACATTTCGCAGATTTTAGCAGATTATAAGTATTCATCTATTGAAATAGATACCCTTGAAAATGTGGATTGGTTGGCCAAGTGTTTCGAGAATTTTAAGCCGATTACTGTGGGCGATTTTTATATGTTCGGTCCGCATTTGCGCATGAAAAAAAGGCCAGCAAATAAGATTGCGATAGAAATTGCAGCGGCAACGGCTTTTGGAACAGGAGAACATCCGACAACAAGTCGATGTTTGCTTGCGTGCCAGACGTTTTTTAATCATGCAATACATAAAAATGTGCTTGATATAGGATGTGGATCCGGCATTCTCAGTATTGCGCTTGCAAAGTTAGGAGCAAAATCCGTTACAGCATGCGATATCGATCCTGAGGCGGTTCGCATAACGAGCGAAAATATCGTAATTAATCATGTTGCGCACAGGGTTTCTGTTTTTCAAAATGTTGGACATGAATTTGATGCCAATAAGTATGATTTTATTGTCGCGAATATTTTGGCGACGCCGCTTATTTCTTTGGCAGAATCGATTGTGAGCAGTTTAAACAGAGATGGGATTTTGGTTTTATCTGGTTTTAATGCCGGAGATTATAGCGTGCTCGAAAAATATACGTCTCTTGGATTGGAATTGAAATATAAATACATCCATCAGGATTGGCTGACTCTTGTTTTGCATAAGAGATAGGAGATAAAAAATCCTGCAAACAACTTTTTATACTACT
>CADBNZ010000050.1 GCA_902796155.1 uncultured Pseudomonadota bacterium | reverse complement strand
GAAATAAAGCATTAGGAGTTAGACTATGGCAACCAAAAAAGCTGGCGGTAGTTCCAAAAACGGAAGAGATTCTGAAAGTAAACGCTTGGGAGTAAAGCGCTATGGCGGTCAAAGCGTGTTGGCTGGAAACATTCTTGTAAGACAGAGAGGAACAAAAATCAAGGCTGGAGCGAATGTTGGTATCGGCAAAGATCATACTTTATTTGCTACAGCAAGCGGCGTAGTGAGGTTTTCGAAAAATTCCAGCGGAAGAAGTATGGTTTCTGTCGAAGCGATAGAAGGCTAAAATTTTTTCTTTTTCTTATATTAAAGATAACTGAGAGCCTGCGATAGAAAATCGTGGGCTTTTTTATAAGCTAACAAAATTTTTTACAAACGAATGTTTTTTTCCGTAAATTTCAGTGAATATTTTTAAGCTGCCTCTAAAATAATCTTCAATTTTTGTATCTGTTGATCCGGAAAATATTTTTTCATCCAAGATCTTTTCGTATCCTGAATTATTATCCGAATAATTTGAAAACCATATTTTGGCAAGAGCTACAAATGTTTTGAAATATTCAATCGCTTTTCGCGAATCACCAAGCTTATATTTTGTAATCGCCATTATGTAATGCAAACGCATATTCAGCAAATGCATAAAATTCGATTCAGATTTTTCTTTGTATTTCAAAGCATTCAAACAATCATCATAAGCTTCACCTAACTTTCCTAATCGAAAATCAGCTTCAGCCTTATAAATAAAAGCTTGGAACAAACCATGATTATAACTATGTTCCACTTTTGCTTTTATTGCCTGTTCAAGTTTGTTCCTCGCTTCCGAAACTCGATTTATTCGTAATAAAGTATTCGCATGCTCTATTTCTAAAGCTGTTTCTCGTTTTATAGGTATTCTGTTTCCTTTTTCTCTCCTTTTTGCATAGAAATAAGATGCTTCCTTATAATTTTCAATTGCATCATCGTACTTTTCCAGACGATTATATATTCTGACCATGATTCTTCTAAGAGCAGCAATGCAATTCTTTGATGCTCCTTTATCTGCATACTCTTCACTTGTTTTATAAAAGAAATGAGATACACCAAGTATTTTTAATGTTTCCAAAGTATAATTCAAAACATCTTCCAGTTCTTTTTTAGAGCTACATAAAGATAAAGCGACTTCGCAGTAACGATAATTCAATAACATTCTTGTTTTTATTTCTTCTGCCAATTTCATCGATTCGCGCAAAAAATGTCTGTAAAGTTCGATTTCTTTTCTTTCAGAAAAATACAAAGACAAATATATATAAGTGATAGCCAATAAATGATTGGCTTTTAATTGTGTACAAAGTTCAATACATCTTTTCAAATATTTCTCATCTTTATCAGATAAATAACCTATTCCGCAGTATGTATGCTCAAGAAATAGCGCAGCCAAATCATAACCTTTTATAAAGCCCTTGTTTCGCTGAATAATCTCCTCTGCCAACTCTCTCATTTTTTGTTCATTTGCTTCAGGAACGTATGCATAAAGCAGTGCTAACATAATTCTTACAATATATTTTTCTTTTTCTGATTCACCTAAAGGCATTGAAATTATTGTGCTTTTTAAGCTCTCTAAATGGGGTATGATCGCGCTTATTTCTTTGTAGCTTAGTTGCATTTCTTGATTATTATACGAATACCATAGCAAGCATTCATATGGTGTCATTGCTTCGACAATCTTTCCGATAACTCTATTTCTTTCATTTTCAGGAATAAGATTCAATAAATATTTTTGGCCTATCTCTTTAGTAGATCTGTGAATAAAAATCTTTGATCCTTTTGTATAAGCCAAAGAATATTGTTTTAATTTGCGACTTAAGATAATGCCTTGCGATAGTTGTTTTTCCTGTTCCACCGTACCCAACCAAAACCGCAACTTTTATTTTACCATTTCCGAATGCCTGATCTATTTTCTCTTCAATATCTGCACGTTCTAAAAAAACATCTTTAAAAATTACGGGAACATTCGATTTTACCGAAATTTTTTCATGAAAAAATTTAGTAGCAATCAAAGAAATAAAACTAATAGCTACAATGGCATTTATGATTAGAAAATATTTTCTACGTTTTATAAATTTTTGTTCGGAAATTATTTGAGTTAAGTTTCCTTTATTTTCTTTTTCTGAATTAAACGGAGAAAATGCGGCTATTAAAGACTGAATCTCATTATTTTCCGCATAGATTTTTCCGATGCATTTTAAAATAGCATCTGGCAGATTGTGCTCATATTCTATTATGTTTTGTGAAAGATTTTTTCCGGCATTCTTTGTGAATATTATGGTATTTTTTACATCTGATATGTTCGAGAGATTCTCTGAACAAATGATATAAATACAATCTTTCGATTTTGGTTCCTCATCATAAATATATGTATTAATTCCTGCTGTTTTTAAGCAATTAATTAACTCTACATATGCACTACATTCTTCATTAAATCTTATACAACAACTTTTTTTCTCAATCGCTAACTTAGATAATTTTCTCAAAAGTTCATAAAATTTCTTGAGTCTTATCAAATTATCATAACGGTCTCGAAAAATTTTATATTGAGAAGATTGTTCGATATATTTTACCAAATCATTTTTCGAAGCGCCGTCTATTTTCTGCATAATATTTCTTATATGAACATTAGCAGTATTAGGAGAGATTGAGAGCAAATCAGCTATAGATTTTGCTGTATTACCATTTATGAGGCACGCAATAATATCAGCTTCTCTGTCCGTAAAAACAATATTATTGTTATTCTGTAAATGCTCCATATCAAACTGACCTGACCTATAATAATGATTTTACATCATCGTATTTATTTGTGTTAATTATTTTTTAATTATTCATATAATTATTTTTTTAGTATTAAAAATAAGTATAAATGGGTACTAAAGTAGTTTTGTTGATAAAAACTTATGAGGAAAAAAAATGCAACAAGACAGGGTCGACGCGATTATTAAAGATGATGATGTAGATACTCTTCAGCAAGTAAACGATTATGTTGCTATGAATCAATCAAAAGAGTGTGTTATTCCTATGCTTCAATCTATTAATAGTTACATTCTGGACAGTTATGTTCGCGAAACTTATTTTGAGAATGGAAACGCAATAAATATATTTGATGCCGACAGCAAGAAAAGCGAAGTATATAAGGAAGCATATTTTATGCTGAAAGCTCTTACCGATCAGAATCTTATTTCAAAAGATATGAGTAAGTACGAATCTCCGATCGGATATGATACAAATGAGAAACTAACTCCCGTTTTTACGAAAACAGGTGTGTATGTAGAAGCTTTTTCAGCTGATACACAATCATCTCAAGCTGCTTAAAAAAACGCAGCTAAATTTGTAATCTTTTTGAGTTACTGTAGAAAAGCATAGTTGTGTATGTTATTCTTCAGAATATTTTAGCTGCAAAAAGGTATCAAATTATGCTGTTTTCACAATTTTTCGCACCAACTTCAAAAGATATTCCTGCTGATGCGAAAATCGCTTCTCATATTTTAATGTTGCGTTCAGGAATGATTTCACAAACAGCTTCTGGAATATATTGCTGGCTTCCTTTGGCGGTCCGAGTTATGGAAAAAATCACAAAAATAATTTGTGAAGAGCAAGATCGTATAGGTGCGCAAAAAGTTTATTTCACGACCATTCAACCGGCAGATTTATGGATTGAAAGTGGCAGATACGACGCCTACGGCAAAGAAATGCTTCGTATAAAAGACCGCAAAGATGGAGATTTTTTATACAGTCCAACTAACGAGGAACAAGCAACTGATGTATTTCGCAAATACGTGAAAAGTTATCGCGGAATGCCTGTTATGTTGTATCAAATCCATTGGAAGTTTCGCGATGAAATTCGTCCAAGGTTCGGCGTTATGCGCGGTCGTGAATTTCTTATGAAAGATGGTTATTCATTCGACATTAATTTCGAAGCGGCTAAAGAAACATATCAAAAAATCTTCAAATCGTATGTGCGTACATTCAGACGACTGGGATTAACAGCAGTCCCTGTTCAAGCCGATCCGGGAGCTATAGGCGGCAATATGAGTCATGAATTTCAGGTTCTTGCGGAAACAGGGGAAAGCACAATTTACTCTGACAAAAGACTATTTACCGCTTCCGATGAAGAACTAATGACAACTTTTGCAGTCACCGACGAGAAATATAACCCGAAAGAATGCCCTATTGCAGAATCCGACTTAATTGTTTCAAAAGGTATAGAAGTTGGTCATATTTTCTACTTCGGACAGAAATATTCAAAGCCAATGAATGCTTTTGTACTAAATGAAAATGGCGAAAAGATCTACCCGGAAATGGGATCGTATGGAATTGGCGTCTCCAGATTGGTCGGAGCTATAATTGAGGCTTCGCATGACGAGCGTGGAATTATTTGGCCTGAGCCTGTTGCTCCGTTTGATGTAACAATTTTGAATTTGCATACGAAAAATGAAAAATGCGTAGAAACAGCTCGCAAAATTTATGATGCCTTGTCGTTGCAAAGGGAAGTTTTGTATGATGATCGCAATATTACTGTCGGTGAAAAGCTTGCAGATGCCGATTTAATTGGTATTCCATATCAAATAATCATCGGACAGAAAAAAAATGAAAATGGAATAGTCGAATTGAAAAACAGAAAGGCAGGTGAAATCACAGACATGTCATGTGAACAAGTAATCACGAGGTTTATGGACGCTTGATTAAGACAGAATTACTTATCGCTTGGAGGTATTTGAAGTCAAAACGCCGTGAAAAATTCATCTCGGCAATCGGAGTTTTTTCGCTTATAGGAATCGCATTAGGAGTGGCGACTTTAATTATCGTAACGTCTGTAATGAACGGTTTTCGCAAAGAATTTACTGAGCGGATTATTGGATTTAACGGACACATTTCCATGAGTTTGCTTCAAGAAAATCCTGACTATGAACAAATTACAAAGCAAGTATTGTCTTTTCCGCACGTTGTGCAAGCTGTTCCGACGATTGAACGTCAAGCGCTCATTTCAAACACTCGAACAGTACGCGGAAGTTTATGTCACGGCATTTCTAAAGAAGATTTAGCAAAAAAAAGTCTTATTGCGGATAATATTGTTAGAGGTGATCTTGATGACTTTTCCGAAAAAGACTCAATTGTGCTGGGGGATTCACTTGCTTTGCGCGCCAACCTAACAATAGGCAGCGATGTTATCGTTATTGTTCCTGAAATGGATGAAACTGGTTTTGGATTTGTCCCTCGCAAAAAAACCTTTAAACTTGCAGCGACATTTAAATCAGGAATGCATGAATATGACACTTCTGTTTCGTTTATTCCGCTGGAAATTGCACAAAAATTATTCAAAATCAATAATTCCGTAACTGCTATTTCGATTTTTCTGAACGATCCTATGAAAGTTACTAACGTTTTAAAGAAAATAGAAGAAAAATACTGCAGCAATTTTTATATAACCGATTGGCAGAAGAATAACAGCTCATTTATGAAAGCCGTTGAGATAGAACGTAACGTTATGTTTTTGATTTTGACACTGATTACTCTCGTAGCGAGCTTCAACATTATATCTTGCATGATTATGCTCGTAAAAGACAAAGAAAAAGACATCGCGATTTTGCGCACAATAGGTATCGCGCGCAAATCTGTAATGAGAATCTTCTTTATATTGGGAGCGTCTATAGGAATTACGGGAACATTAATCGGAACAGTGATTGGCTTGCTCTTTTCACTGAATATTCAGAAGATACAAGCCGCTGTTGAAGCAATTGCAGGAACGCAAGTATTCTCGCCGGAAGTCTATTTTCTGACTCATCTTCCTTCTTTGCTGCGTCCAATGGATGTGGCGATTACAGTGGCTGTCGCACTGATTCTGTCATGTGTTTCGACTCTCTATCCAGCGCGCAAAGCCAGCAGACTTAATCCTGTCGATATTCTCAGGTATTCGTGATTTTTGTTCTTTTAAAACCTAGCGAAAGAATATATCAATTGCTGCCTAGTAACGATATAAATTCTACCATTCGAGCTTCTCGTGCCGAATCATGAGCGAAAGTTTCAAGTTTCTCTCGAAAAGGCATATCATATCCCAGTTGTTCGTCTTTATAATTATAATAACTAAGAGTAAGACTCAATATTACCATTTTCTCTAAATTAGAAAGTTCTCCTGAATGAAGTTCAGAAACACTACCAAATCGCGATAACAATTTTAATGTCTCCAAATCCGAACAAAAATGCAAACGGAAAGAACCTAAAACAAGTTTCTCATATCCCTCTTATTTTGGTACGTTTGGCATTCTTGGTTTCTTCGGTTCAATTTTCCCTTCTTTATCTTTTTCGTAAATTTCCTTCTCAGCTTCATAAATTTTCATCTTTTCTTCATAATCCTTCAAATAGCGAGTAGGTAACAAAAAATCATAACCATACACGCCAAGAAGGCCAAGAAAATCTTCATATTGCAGAAATGAAAGTAAAGGCGTATACCTTTCGACGTTATCAAATGATGGATAATAGCCTGCTTTAAATTTTTCAAATACCAATCTGTATGGAAACATAGGACCAGCATCGAACTTTCTGCCCGGTGCTGCATCAGCATGAGTAATGACAAACCTTCCATAAATTCTGTACGTTAGTTGTAGTTGTCTTACTAATTTTCCTGTAGCTTCATATTGTTCTTTAAAAAATTCAAACCATAGAATTGTATCATCACCAGGGCAATGCCTTACCCTAGTATTGTATTACTCCATACTCCCGTATATTCCTTACCTTTTTCCACGTAACCTGGGTGTACTTGTTCTATACCAACATAGAAGCGATTAAGTGAAATATTTCCATCGAAACCCGATGCACCTGCATGAAAAGCTATTGCTCCATCTGGGACATTTTTAAAGATGACCCCATTAAAATTGATCGTATAATGAGCCGATACTCCAGCATTGTAATAAGCACGTTTGGTTAACTCATAAGTTTGAGTAACTGTATAATGTAAAACAATACCCTTTATATCCCCTTCTCCTTCTTCGAATGGTCTCCAAACAACGCCACTTTTGCATTGAGAATTATCCAATATATCATCGACAATATTAAGCTGCTCAACTTCTTGTTGACGTGAGAAAATAGCTCCATCAGTTGCCTTTTCCAAAACCAGTGGGTTCGAACAAAAAATTTGTGAATATGTAACAAAACAAATGAAGCTGATAATTTTTTTCATAAAATACTCCCCTTTATTCCCTATTCATCATTAAATATAGGAACGATTTTTTTAAAAGACAAACGAAAATTATTTGATTTCATAAAAACATACGAAGTTAAAAAATCCAACGGGAAAAGTCCTTTGTATATTACTTCAACATATCAGATATCTTCTTGTGTTTCCTTTTTTTCTGCAACATTGCTGCGTTTTTATTCTTAATATTGTTTGCATCATTCGGTTTGATTTCGATTTCATCGACTTTTTTTTGCAATCCGAAAGCTGTCATCATAAATTCCTTCCATGCCTGTGCGGGAAGTGTACCTCCCGTAATATTTTGATGCATCGGCGTATTATCGTCGTTGCCAACCCATACTCCGGCAACAAGCGGATAAGCAAATCCGATGAAACTCGCGTCACGACTGTCGTTGCTGGTTCCTGTTTTTCCATAGCAATCTATGTTCGGAATCTTTGCGCGCTTGCCTGTACCTCTCACCATCAATTCTTTCATCATTATCTTCATTTTTTCACATGATTCTTGCGAAATTACTTGTTTATTCGATGAATGATATGCCCTATACAAAACTTTTCCTTTCGCCGTCTTTATACTTATTATTCCAAAAGGCGTCATTTTCTGCCCATTATTCATGGTTGTTCCATATGCTGCTGTTATATCAAGAAGAGTTGTTCCGCTTGTGCCCAAAACAGTTGCAAGATTGTTATTTACGTCTGTTATTCCCAACGACTCGGCAACTTCAACAACTTTGTCCATGCCTATTTTTCGCGCAACTCGCACTGCACATGTATTTACCGATTTCACAAAGGCTTCAAGAACTGAAATATTCCCGACACTTTTGTATTTGTAGTTTTTTGGAGACCATCCGTTTATTGAAAGCGGCATATCGCTTACCATGTCATATATATCTGTTCCGTTTTCGAACGCAGCAAGATAAACAAAATATTTGAAAGCCGATCCAAATGATCTAACAGCAAGAACTCGATTAAACTGGCTTGTGCCATAAGTATGTCCGCCGACCATTGCCCTGACTGCTCCCGTTTTATCGAGAGCCAGAAGCGCCATTTGTCCAGCTCCGTTTTTAAAGCCTTGCTCGACCAGCACATTTCTTATTACATAAGTTGCGTTTTGCTGCAATTTTGAATCAAGAGTGGTTCGAACAATCAAATCTTCTTCATCCGTCGAGACTATTTCTTGAACTTGCTCCAAAGCCCAATCCGTAAAATAACGATTCTCATCCATAGGAACAGAAAGTTTGCTCAATTTATCTTTTTGCTGCAAAGCATCTTTCATTTCGCTTTTCGTGATGTATCCTTCATCCACCATACAAGCAAGAATGGTTTCAGCTCGCTGATCAGATTTAGCTGGATTATAAAAGGGCGAATACAAAGAAGGAGCTTTTAAAGTTCCCGCAAGTTTCGCTGCCTCGTACAAAGTAAGCTGCTTTGCCTTCTTTCCATAAAAACGAAACGCCGCCGCATCTATTCCATACGCACAAGAACCAAAATAAACTCTGTTGAGATAAATCGATAAAATCTGTTTTTTCGTAAATTTTTTTTCTAACCATAACGCAAGAATAAATTCCTGAATTTTTCGTTTTAAAGACCTATCTTGCGAAAGAAATAAATTTTTTGCGAGTTGCTGAGTTAAAGTCGAGCCTCCTTGAACAATTCGTTTGTGCACCAGATTTGTATAAGCAGCTCGCAAAATTCCAATAAAATCGACTCCGCAATGCTTATAAAAACGCCGATCTTCTATTGCGACAACCGCATTGGGAATATATTTCGGAAGACTATTAATACTAACGACATTTCTGAAAAGATCGCCGTAAGTCGCGATTGTCTTTCCATCGTATGATTCAAAAACAATACTCGCGCGCCGTCCCTTTGACTCCAAATGATCTAAGTCCGGCATGTTATGGATAAAAAATAAAACAACAAAGAAACAGCAAACCGCTCCGAATATTATCATAGATATTATTTTTGCGGAAAACTTATTGCCTCTACTGAGAGCCGCATTTCTTTTTCGACTGAATTTTCTTCGTCGAGTCATTATAGTCCGTCAATTTATGTTACGCGTCCAAATTGACGACATTGAGCGCGTTCGATTGAATAAAATCTCGACGAGGCTCGACAACTTCTCCCATTAATGTAGAGAATATTTCGTCCAGAGCTTCGAAGTGCGCCAACTTTACTTGCATGAGGACCCTTGCATTCGGATCGATTGTCGTTTCCCAAAGCTGCTCGGCGTCCATCTCTCCAAGGCCTTTATAGCGGCTGATTGTAACGCCCTTTTTAGCGCTCTGCATGAATTTATCGAAAAATTCCATCGGAGTTTTCAAGACAAGGGATAATTCCCGCATTTTTAATTCTGCCAATCCATCTAAAAATGGCTTAAACGCTTCGAGATCTTCATCTAATGACTTAATATCGTGAGATTCAAACAGTACCTTTGCAACTTCAAACTTTTCAGTAACATTTCTTACTGTTTTGCTGAAAATATAGTGCGTATTGTTGGATTCCATATCCCAATCTGCAGGATAGTTTCTGTTTAATTGAGCAATCACAGTTTTTTTATCTAAATCAGGATTTTTATGCAACCCAAGCAACAAAAGAACTTCAAGCAAAGCTGCGTTATTTATTTTATTGTTGATTTTTTCTACTGCGTTTTTAATTTTTTCTGCCCTCAAAACCATTTGCCGCAAATCGTTCACCGTAATAATTTCACCATTTGCGAATCGAAGAGATGAAGACGGTATCGCAGAATCGAGCAAATGATCTTCCAAAGCCTGCTCATCTCGAATAAAAACCTGCGAATTTCCTCGTTTCACTCGATAAAGAGGAGGACGCGCAATATACAAATATCCCCGCTCGATAACTGGAAGCATATGTCTAAAGAAGAAAGTCAACAACAACGTTCTGATATGACTTCCATCGACATCAGCATCTGTCATTATGATAATTTTATGATATCTGATTTTATCAATATCAAAATCCTCGCCAATTCCCGTTCCGAATGCGGAAATTAATGTTCCAATCTGCTCAGAAGTCAGAATCCGATCAAAACGTGAGCGCTCTACGTTCAAAATCTTACCTCGAAGCGGCAAAATTGCTTGCGTTCTGCGATCACGTCCTTGCTTTGCCGTACCACCTGCGCTGTCTCCCTCAACGATGAAAATTTCGCTGAGTGCAGGATCTTTTTCTTGGCAGTCTGCCAATTTCCCTGGTAATGACGATATCTCAAGAGCATTTTTGCGGCGAGTTAATTCACGTGCTTTTCTCGCTGCTTCTCTAGCTGCTGCCGCTTCAATAATTTTTGCGGCGACTTTCTTCGCTTCCGCAGGTTTTTCCTCAAACCAAGTCGATAAAGTCTCGGTTATAATACCTTCCACGACTCCACGCACTTCGGAAGATACCAATTTATCTTTTGTTTGCGACGAAAATTTCGGATTCGGAACTTTTACAGAAAGAATGCAAGTCAATCCTTCGCGGGCATCATCTCCGGTAGGAACTGTCTTTTCTTTTTTCACATTCGCAGCCAAATACGCATTTACAGTTCTTGTAAGTGCGTTTCTGAATCCTGCCAGGTGAGTTCCGCCATCAGATTGAGGAATGTTGTTTGTGTAACATAACATTGTCTCATGATAACTGTCAGTCCATTCAAAAACGGCTTCAACTTGGATATCATCTTTCGTCGCACTCACATACACAGGCGCTTCAATAAGCAGATTTTTGCTTTTATCAAGATCTCTGATGAAGGATTTTAAACCACCATCGTAATGCATATCAGATATTTTCGGCTCATCTCCGCGTTCATCTGTCAAAACAATATGCACACCCGAATTAAGATACGCCAACTCTCTCAGACGATGTTCCAAGGTCGAAAAAACAAATTCCGTGCTTTTGAAAGTCGTTGCAGAAGGCCAAAATCTTACGGTAGTTCCCGTTCTTGAAGCATCTCCGATCATTTTTAACGGAGCTTCGGCTTCTCCGTCACGAAATCTCATGAAGTATTCATGACCGCCACGCCAAATATTCAAATCCAATCGATCAGAAAGCGCGTTTACAACCGAAACACCAACGCCATGCAGACCTCCTGAAATTTTGTATGAGTTCTGGTCGAATTTTCCGCCGGCGTGCAAACGGGTCATAATAACTTCCGCAGCCGAAACACCTTCTTCCTCATGGATATCAGTTGGAATGCCACGTCCATCATCACTTACGGAAACAGAACCATCTTGATGAATTTTCACATCTATTTGCTTGCAGTATCCAGCTAAAGATTCGTCGATCGAGTTATCTACAACCTCGAAAACCATATGGTGCAGTCCCGAACCGTCATCAGTATCGCCGATGTACATTCCCGGACGCTTTTTTACGGCTTCTAAGCCCTTCAAAACCTTAATGGAACTCGCGTTGTAATCTGTTTCCTCAGCGGACATGTTCAAATTCTCCCCAATGCGGGCATATTGTACTAAAATACCGTGAAAATCTAAAGATCTGACAGGTAAATTAATTTTCAAAATCTATTATTTCAAAAAACGAGTTCAGCATATTCTTTTACACTTTTTCGAATACTAAAGATTCGTCTAAAAACATTACGTTCTCTAAAAAAATATGATACGGTATTGCCGTACTTTAAATTCAGTTTTCTAATGATTCACTTAAGTAATCTTACGTTAGTTTTTCCTCATAAAGTTTGCTTTGAGGATTTTTCCGCCAATATAACGGAAGGTGATCGTATAGCGATAATCGGACGTAATGGATCCGGCAAGTCATCGCTGTTAAAATTGATTCATGAAATAATCGGGAACAGTATAAGTTTTTTGGTTCCGCAAATAATTACAGAAAATGAAAAATTAAGCGGAGGTGAAAGATTCAATAAAAAATTATCAGAAGCTCTTGCACATAATCCTGAACTTTTGCTGCTCGATGAACCAACAAATCACCTCGATATATCCAATCGGCACAGCCTTATGCGAATGATTAAAAAATTTCATGGAACGATTATTATAGTAACACATGATTTAGAGATTTTGCACAATTGCACAAATACGATCTGGCATATAGAAAATGGAAAAATCACCATTTTTAATGGAAATTATGACGAATATATGATTGAGCAAAAACATAAGGCAGATTCAATCTCAAAAAAACTTTCATCAATAAAAATTCAAGAAAAAATTCTCCGGGAAAAAATGGATAAAAGCCAAGAGAAAGCGGCAAAAAGTAGAGCAAGTGGAGAGAAAAAAATTGCGAATAAAAAATGGATGAAAGTAGTAGGCAATTCCAAAGCAAGCCGAGCTGAAAAATCACATGGAAAAAATTTGCGAGATTTAAATGACTCAAAAAAAGAATTAGCAGAATCTCTCAATGAAATTTTTATTCCAGAAGTTATAGAACCAAAATTTAATTTTGAAGGAATAGGTTTTGGAGATTCGTTTGCTATTATTGATGGCGCTGTTGGATATTCTCCAAACAATTTCATTCTTCGCGACATAAATATTAATTTGGAACATAGTTTGGCTATTATAGGAAATAATGGATCAGGTAAAACTACATTGGTTCGAGCGATAATGGACGATCCTGCAGTGTATAAGTCAGGACAATGGAACGTTCCCAAGAAGGTCGGTTATATTGATCAACACTATTCTATTTTAGAGGCAGATAAGACGCCCTTTGAAACGATAAAAGAATGTGCTCCAAATTTAAACACAGTAGAAATTCGTAAATATTTGAATGATTTTTTGTTCAGAAAAAATGAAGAGGTTAATTCTCAAATAAAATATCTTTCAGGAGGTGAACGTGCGAGATTATGTATGGCGAAAATTGCAATTAATCCTCCTGCTTTGCTTATCCTTGATGAAATTACAAACAATATCGATTTAGAGACACGAAACCATATTGCAGATGTTTTAAAAAATTACCGATTCAAATTCATTGTTATATCTCACGATGAAGATTTTTTGCAGACGATAGGAGTCGAACAGAGATTTTTTACTTCTCCGTTATAAAATTTTCTGGTTAATTCAAATAATTATCACGTCAAAACTAGGCCTGTTTCCAGCAAGAAGATAATTCTACTTATTTGTGATAACAACAAAATCACGATCGAAATCTAAGATTACATGTTTTAAAGATCTTTCATGAAAAAATTTTCTGTAATCTTCTCGAGTCATGAGCAAGAAAATCCTTTTATCAGAATCCCAACGCCGAAATAATTGTTTCTCTGTTATTAGTCGGTCGTTCTTTTCTGCTTTATTTCCAAAATCGAGTTCGCCCGCATGGTCAGTTACGCCAACTAACCTCCCTAAATAAACAGGAAAATCTTGTTGATATTGTTTGTGACAAAAAACTAAGTCTTCATCTCTTGCGTTCATGCGAACTACTTCTGCAAGTTGTTTCGTTGATGGTTTTTTTACGGCTTGATAGAATGGAGCAGCTTTGTTTAATATCCACATTAAATTCATTGCAAGAAATACGTATATAATAATTGCGTTATCTATTTGTTTTTTCTGTGAAAAAATTGCAAACAACAGCAGAACCACACATACAAACAGAACTAACGCAAAAACGTTCATTAAAATATGAACTTCGGAAAACGCTCCAAGTACGTCTGCTACTCTGCCTTTTTCGAAATGAAAAGCAATTATAGCAAGCGCGAATATTGCGATGTTCAGCCAAGCTCCGATTTTAAAATTTCTGTCAGCCGCATTGATTTTTGTAATCATCTTCGCGGTAAGAAAAGCTATCGGAGGCACTATCGGGAGAATATACGGAACAAGTTTTGAGTTTGAAAAAGAAAAGAAACCGAAAATTCCCAAAATCCAGCACAGCAAAAATATATCTTCGTCATTATCTGCCTTTTTGATTATGTTCTTTGCGGATTCTTTTAACGCAACCAATGAAAAACCTGTCCAAGGAAGCAGTCCCGCTATTATGATAGGGACAAAAAACCAAGCGGGTTGATATCTGCTGCGCAACTGTGTTGTGTATCTGAGAAAATGTTCGACGACGAAATAAAAATGGAAGAAATCCGCGTTTCGCATACAAACAGCGATATGCCACGGCAAAAAAATTACCAGGAAAATGAGGATTCCAGGAACTGAGATTATATCTTTCACTTTTTTCCAATTATTCGTGAAACATATCCACAAGAAACCAACAAAACCAGGCAGGATTATTCCTATAAGGCCTTTTGTTAAGCAAGCCAGAGCAGCCAAAGCATACATACTTACTACGAGTTTTTTTGAAGGCCTTTCCCGTTTTCGTACAAATGCAAGGAAAAAACACCATAAAACTCCGCTCATCAGTACCGAAACTGCAAGATCTAATATGATTATGCGACTATGGGCGTAATAAAGCAGATTCGTCGCTAAAATTCCTGTAGACAGGAGGCCAAGTGTAACGGATTTACAAGCCAGGCCAACAAAGTATACGCTTAAGCATCCTAAAACTGCGAAAAATGCTATCCAAAAACGCATGGAATATTCGCCTATTCCCACGGTTTTTATTGTTGCGGCTTGCAGCCAATAAATCAGCGGAGGTTTTTCGAAATATTTCAGACCGTTCAGACGGGGCGTCACATAATCCCCCGTTACAACCATTTCTCTTGGAATTTCGACATATCTTCCCTCATCAGGATCGGCAAAAGGACGATTTCCGATCTCATATCCGAAAAAAATGACTAATATTAATGTCAGAATAAGAGAAATCTTTTTTATACTTATCTGTTTGATTTCCAACATATTTTTTCTCATAAAAAAGAAGGTGGCAGAAAGAGTGGAGCGGGTGAAGGGAATCGGACCCTCGTCACAAGCTTGGGAAGCTCGTGCTCTACCATTGAGCTACACCCGCACAGAACTTGTCGATAGTATCTTATGCACAAAACGTTTTCAATATCCAAAACAATTGCTCTATCTATCCTTCTGTTCTTGCCTTCTACTATGGTTCGCCTATATATACCTTCTTCACGCGAGGGCCAAAACGACACGACACCTCATGAGGAAGCGTGTTCATCTCCAGAGCCCATTTTTCGAGCGTATAATCAGGTGATTGAGTTAAAGCCGCCCATCCGCCTATCTGCAAACAAGAATCATCTTCTATATCGGTTACATCAATCGCCATATAATCCATTGAAATACGACCGACAACCGGTACTCGCTTGCCTCCGATGAAAGCATGCCCGAAACCAGTGAACTTGCGCATAAAACCATCCGCATACCCCATGCCTATAGTAGCGGTGCGCATTGGTCTTTCTGCGGTATACGTCGCTCCGTATCCGATAGTTTCCCCTTTCGGTATTTCATTGATTTGCATAATTTTGGCGTAAATATCCATCACGGGTTCAAATGTTCCGATTTTATCTTCTCTAATTGAAAAACCATATAATGCTTTCCCTGGACGAACTATATCAAACTGATAATCAGGTCCTAAAAATATTCCATTGGTAGCCGATAAACTTGCTTTTACATTATTTCCGAAAAATTTCAAAACTTCTTTGAATCTATGCAGTTGTTGCTCATTTTTATAATGCCCAAGTATATCAGCGCAAGCAAGATGACTCATTACAAAAGCAATATCGATGTTATCAATAATCTTTTGATGATATTTTTCAACTTCGGTCATCGAAAGACCGTTTCTGACTATTCCTGTATCGACTTGAATTGCTGCTTTTATTTTCCTTCCGACTTTTTTCGAAAAATCTATCCATAAATCAACTTCATGCATGCTATTCAAAACAGGAGTCAAGCTATTTTCGAGGCAGATTTGCTCGCAGCCCTTCAATATTCCCGCCAGCAAAAATATTTCGGCGTCGTTATTCAGGACTTTGCGAATTTCTAATCCCTCATCAACAGATGCCGCAAAAAAATGTCTGCAGCCTTCTTTGTATAGCCGCTTACTGACAGGAACAGCCCCAAAACCGTATGAATTTGCCTTAACCACTCCGCCAATAACAGCTTCCGGAGCGAGTTCTGCTTGAACTTTTCTATAATTATTGCTCAATTTATCCAAATTAATAGTGGCTACGGACATTACATAAGGTTCAACAGATTTCAAAATTTCTTCCATTTTTTCGCTCCAATAATTTATTCTCTACATTCCAATTTTTTTAAGATTCTTCGCTCTTTCTGCTATCGGATAGGTTGTCGAATTTAGTGTATTTTCCATCAAAAAACAACCTTACAGTACCAACAGGTCCATGTCGCTGTTTGGCAAAAATAACTTCCGCTAAATTGTGAACTTTGGCCATTCTATCCATCCATTTCGCGTGTTCATCAGTTCCCGGAGTCGGTTCCCTTCGGGATTCGTAATATTCTTCTCGGAAAACAAACATAACAACATCGGCATCCTGTTCAATAGAACCTGATTCACGCAAATCTGCCAATTGAGGGCGTTTGTCATCACGCGCCTCAACAGCTCTGGATAACTGCGACAAAGCAATAACGGGCACATCCAATTCTTTCGCGATTGTTTTTAAAGATCTCGTGATTTCCGATATTTCTTGCACTCGACTTTCGTTCCTTTTGTCGGCAGATCCCTGAAGTAATTGGAGATAGTCAATCACAATCAAATCAAGTCCAAATTGGCGTTTTAATTTACGAGATCTCGATCGTACAGTAGATATAGTCAACGCCGGCGTATCATCGATAAAAAGCGGAAGATCGGCTATTTGCTTCTTCACTTCAACTAATTTCGCGTAATCTTCTTCTTTTATCTCTCCTCGACGAATCCTTTCTGAGGGAATATTGCACTCTTGAGCCAAAATTCGCGTAACTAACTGTTCTTTTGACATTTCGAGAGAGAAAAAAGCGACTTTCCCGCCTCCATCGCTTCTTTTTGAATACGCTGTTGCTGCACTAAAAGCGATGTTTGTCGCAAGAGCTGTTTTTCCCATTGAAGGACGCCCCGCGATTATTACAAGATCAGAACGGCTTAACCCGCCCGTCCACTTGTCCATATCTATAAATCCAGTAGTAATGCCTGTTATGCTGCTGTCGCTTTTATACGCAACCTCCAACACATCCATTGTAGATGACAAAGCACCTGCGAACGAAATAAAACCACCTTGCTTATCCGCAGTTGCAATTTCATACAACCTTGCTTCCGCGATTTCCACTTGATCCATCGCCTTTTCTTCAAGAGCAAATGTTGTCGCACGCTGCGAAATATCTTCTCCCAACATAATTAACTGACGGCGCAAATACAAATCGTATATTATTTTTGCGTAATCCTGCACACCTGATATTGATATGACAGAGTTAACGAGCTGAATCAAATAATTTCCGCCGTCAACACTTTTCAGTTCATCATTTTTTTCAAAATAGGCCCTGAGAGTGACAGGATCAGCGACCAAACCTTGCGATGTCACCTTCATAATTGCGTCGTAAATTTTACCGTTGATAGGCGTTGCGAAATGCGCCGGTTGCAAAAATTCGGAAACATTCTCCAAGCATTCGTTGTTTAACAAAATGGCGCCAAGAAGCGATTGTTCCGCTTCCGTATTATGCGGAAGGATTCGCATTTGATTCTCTATGTGAACGCCCTTTACAGGCTCCATGACTGCCTCTGCCTAAACTGAAGCAATATTATACACCATAACTGTATTTTTTTATTGAGAAAAATATTTGGAATTTCATTATTTTAAATTCACTAATTTTTCGCTGTCTTCTTTCTTGTAAACACTCAATTTATGTCGCAATGTTCGTGCGGGAATACCTAATTTTTCCGAAACGACGGTTTTATTGCCTCCAAATTTTTCAAGAGCTCCGAAAATAGTTTCTTTCTCGATTTCAGCTAATGTTTTTTCTGATATCGATGAAAAATCTTTTTTTGGCATTACTATCCAGTCAGATACGTCTTCAACATCGATTACATTTTTTGTTGATAAAACCACCGCTCTATGGATAAAATTCTCCAATTCTCTGACATTGCCTTTCCACTGATTTAATTTCAATTTATTCAGCAAATTTTTCGATAATACTTTTTGAGAATGCGAATACTTTTTACAAAAATAAATCGCTAGAGGAATTATATCCATTTTTCTTTCACGCAATGCAGGAACTTCCAAAGGAATGATATTCAATCTATAGAACAAATCTTCACGAAAAGTTCCTTCACGAACAGCTTGCTCTAAATTTCTATTACTTGTTGCGATTATTCTGACATCTGCCTTTATTTTTTCATTACTTCCGAGCCGTGAAAACTCTTTTTCTTGTATTATCCGCAATAATTTCGCCTGTAAAGCCAGAGGCATTTCACTTATTTCATCTAAAAGTATTGTCCCGTGATTTGCTTCTTCAAATTTTCCGATTCTTCTTTGATGTGCGTTCGTAAAAGCTCCCTTTTCATGGCCGAAAATTTCAGATTCCAAAAGTGTCTCAGGAATCGCTGCGCAATTTATTGCAACAAAATTTTGTTTCGATCTGTTGCTCATTTTATGGATATATCTAGCGAGGACCTCTTTTCCTGTTCCCGTTTCACCGGAAATAAGCACAGTCGCATCGGTAGGAGCAACTCTGTCCGCAATACCAAATAAATTTACGCTAACACTGTCCACAATAATAGGTGTCACGGTTTTGCACCTTTCTAACATCCACACATCACAGCGAGAATGCTATCATCCTTTTTGTGAACAATGAGTTAAAATCCGAAAAAGATTTTTGCTAAATTTTATTTCAGCGATTTCTTTTGTTTTGATGCCAGCAAGTCTTCTACATAAGCGACTTTTTCTTCCAAATCATCGCCTTCGAAATCTTGAGCATATACCGCGCGAGCCTTTGCTATATTCCCTGACAATCCGTATGCCAACGCAAGATTACTGCGATATGTTACGTTAGCTTCAGGTAATGAACAGGCATTTTCCAGATAAAATATCGCATCTCTATATCTCTCCGAAAGCAAAAGCGACAATCCCATATTGTTATATGCATCTATATAATTCGGATCCATCGAAATTACTTTTTTATACATCACTTGAGCTTTTTGATGCTCTTCTCTTTCGTCATAGATTGCTCCGAGAGCATTCAGCGCATCTATAGATCCGCTTTTCATGAACAACTTTTCTGCTTTTTTTGAATCTCCTGTTAAAAGAGCAACTTTTGCTCTTAGATAGGCTGCTTTCGAAGGACTTCCATCTAATTCTTCTGCTTTTTTAACATACTCTAATGCTCCGTCAAGCAAATTGGTATCAATATAAACTTCCGCCAGACCAAAATATGCCGTAGCACTGCTTGGATCTATATTTAACGCCTTATTATAAAAACTGATTGCAGCCTCAGAGTTACCGGATTTTCTGGCTTTTTGCGCAATTCGTATCATAGAAGCTGAAGTGCCACCTCCATCAGAAGATGGTCCTGAACAACCAAACAACCATACTAGAGAACAAATTGAAATTGCTGCATACATTTTTGTGTTCTTCAAGGTGAACCTCCTACAAAAACCACTATTACTTCTTATCTGTGTTATCAATACTATTATTATAACCCAAACGTCTAAATGGCCTTTCTATAAAACGATATACCAATTCCGTTGTAATAAACAAAGCCACAATGAATATTATAAACTGATAAAGATAAAATTCATACTCCGAAAGAGATTCTTTAGGAAAATAAATAGAATTTGTGAAAAAAATGATATAATTTGCTAGTACTGTTTGCATTACATAAAACGAGTAAGAACGACTTCCTAAAAATCTGAAAAAACGCCCCAGAATCGGAAAATTAAAACTATCCTTCACAAAAGCACAAAAAACTACAAGAAAAGTAGCCGCAATATGCAATGGCATTCTGCAAAAATATGTCCGCTCGATAGAATTAGGGTAATACCAAATTATCAAAGCCAAAAATGCCGTTATGATTTTTGCAGATGTTTTGTTGATGTTTTTTCCAATATCATCGGTATATAAAAACGCAAAGAATGCCCCTAAACATAAGCAAGGAAGATGACCATATATGGCGTAGTACTTTATTCCGACAAAACCCGCGACAATCGGTTGAACAACAAACAGAAACAGACATCCTGTCAGTAAAGACATTATCGCTCTTGCATTATTATTCTTACACATCAAAAGAATAATCGGCCATAACAAGTAAAATTGACCTTCGACGGCCAAAGTCCACAAAGGCCCCATACCTCCGTTATGTAGTTTGTCCGTAAATTGATATAGTTCCTCAGAATATTGAAACACCCCGCAAAACAATTCCGGAGTCGCGCGTAACCACGACCTAAGCCAATCAAAATTCGGCTCACTTATGCAGAGATATAGCCCTGTCATTAATACGCAAAACAGCATAACGGGCGCAATTCTGAAAAAACGCCTTTTATAAAACGCAACAATCATCGATTTCGCTGAATTTAGTCTTTCCAAAAAAACATTTCCTGATAATTTCGCGATTTTTTCTCGCAAAGAAAGCGTAACAACAAAGCCTGATATAGCGAAAAATATAAATACACCGCTTTCACCGAGAAGAAGTCGGTATGGTACAACATTATATACATATCGAAGCGGACAAATAAAAGAAATATGATGGATTAACACGAGCAGGCAAGCGAAACCTCTAAGCCTTTCTATGTCTTCTAATAGATTCTTTTCGTTGTTCATCTTCTTTACCTCTTATCTTCCCAACGTTGACATTATTTTTGAAAATCCGCCCATCTTCTTGAATTTTTTCATCATCTCAAGAGTTCCTTCATATTGTTTGACCAATTTATTCACCTCTTGAACCGTCGTTCCTGATCCAGCCGCTATTCTTTTTCTTCTGGAACCATTTAGAATCTTATGATTCCTCTTTTCTTTTTTAGTCATCGAACGAATTATCGCAAGATTTCTCGCCACGGTTTTATCAGAAATTCCTTGTGATTCCATTAATGATTCTAATTGCCCGCTCTGCGGAAGCATTTTTATTATTGATTTCAAACCACCTAACTTCGACATTTTCTCAATTTGATTCGCGAGATCATCGAAAGTAAACACGCCCGCTTGCATTTTTCTAGCAGATTCTTCCGCTTCTTCTTTCGAAAAATTTTCTTGCGCCTTTTCAACAAGCGAAACGATATCTCCCATGCCAAGCAATCGACCCGCAATTCTGTCTGGATCGAAAAATTCGATATCATCTAATCTCTCGCCAACGCAAAGAAATTTTATCGGGCAGTCTGTTAGAGCACGCATCGACAAAGCAACTCCACCTCGGGCATCGCCGTCAACTCGCGTCAAAATTATTCCGCTGATGTTTAGTGACTCAGAAAATCTTTTCGCGATATTAATTGCATCTTGGCCGGTCATAATATCCGCTACCAAAAAAATTTCATCAGGTTTTATTATCGATTGCATATCGATTAATTCATTCATTTTTACGTCGTCGATATGTAAGCGCCCAGCGGTATCTACAATAAGAATGTCGCCATTTTCTTCCGACAATTTTTTCAGAGCGAATTCCGATATATCTTGATAATTTCGTTTCTCGTCAGGAAAAGCGAAAAGTGTCCCCTCGATTTTTTTTGATAATACCTGTAACTGCTCTATTGCTGCAGGTCTTTGAGTATCAGTTGATGTAAGAACGACTTTTTTGTTTTTTTTCGTAAAAAATTTCGCCAGTTTAGCTGCCGTCGTAGTTTTTCCTGCACCTTGCAAACCAACCAACATAATTTTAAAAGGCTTTTTGTTTACATTTATCTCCGATGACGTTCCTAGAAGTTCGATAAGATGATCATGAACAATCTTTGTTACCATCTGCCCAGGAGAAATCGATTTTATAACATTCTGACCGATAGCTTTTTCTTTTACATCGGCAATAAACTTTTTCGCTACATCCAAAGAAACATCTGCTTCAAGAAGTGCGATACGTATTTCTCGTAAAGCCGTATCAACATCTGCTTCTTTTAGAACACCGCTTCTGCGCAGTTTTTCGAAAATTTCAGAAATCCTGTTGGAAAAAGAATCGAACATATACAGTTCCTCAAGCTATGTTATCGATTCTATCATAATATAATTTTTTTTGATATCATCTTACTGTTTTTTCGCAATATTGGAGATGAAAATGGTCGAGGAATTTTCCGTTTCTCAACTTTCTGCATTAATAAAGCGATCCATAGAACAAAATTTCAGCGATATTTGTTTGAAAGGAGAAGTAAGTGCTTTAAAGGTTCATTCGTCCGGGCACTTGTATTTTTCTCTTAAAGACTCGGAAGCGATAATCAACGCGGTTTGCTGGAAATGGACAGCGATAAAGCAAAAAATTCGTCTTGAAGATGGCATGGAAATAAAATGCATAGGCTCTGTATCAACTTATCCACTACAATCTAAATATCAATTTGTAATAAAAGAGTTTGAACTCGCCGGAATTGGTGAACTTTTAAAAATTCTTGAAGAGAGAAAGAAAAAACTCGCAGCAGAAGGATACTTTGATCTTGCGAAAAAGAAGCCTATTCCTGTTTTGCCACGTATAATCGGTGTTATTACTTCACCTACAGGAGCTGTTATACAAGATATACGGCATAGGATAAGTCAAAGATTTCCTAGACCGATTTTGCTATGGCCTACTTTAGTTCAGGGACTTGATGCATGTCGACAAATCGTTGAGGCAATCGATGGAATGAATAATCTACCTATAGAACAGCGTCCTGACGTGCTTATTGTTGCAAGAGGCGGCGGCAGTTTTGAAGATTTGATGCCATTTAATGAAGAAGACATTGTAAAAGCTGTAGCACGAAGCGAAATTCCTATTATCTCTGCAGTCGGCCATGAAACAGATACGACACTTATCGATTATGCTGCGGATTTGCGAGCGCCAACACCAACCGCCGCCGCCGAATTTGCTGTTCCTGAAAAGATAAAATTGCAGATGGACGTCGATAAGACATTTTCAAACTTAAAAATAAATGTACTGAATAATATAGAAAGAAAAAAACTGTTTCTCAGTTCCGCAAAAATACTAAATATTCGAGGAATAATTTCGGAAAAATCCCAAACCGCAGACTATACTTTTGAAAAAATCGGAGCACAGTTAGAAAAAATTATTTCAGAAAATAAAATACGTTTCGCAAAACTTTTCATTCCGAAACCAATCATAAAAGATGATGTGAAAAATATTTTCAGCAACTTAAGTATTCGGTTTTTTTCAAAAATTGATTCGGTAAAAAATAATTTCGTTGCGATATCCAGCCGATTAGAAGGTAATTCTTATGTAAAAATACTGCGAAAAGGATTCGCCTTCGTAAAAGGCGAAAATGATAAGCCGATTACATCAGCGGAAGAAGCAAAAAAACATTTGTCGTTCAGTTTAGTATTTTCAGACGGAGATATAAAAGTACGACACGAACCAACGCAAATGAAGTTACTTTAGAAAAACAGAAATTATCTTTCTAAAAAAATCAAACTAACTCAAGCTCTTTCGCGCCCGCATATATAGCTTCTTTTTTGAAATCGATCATTTGATCGACAATTTTCTTAGCTTCGATCCATTTCCAATGAGAAAATTCGATTTCTTTTGATGAAGCTAAATTAATTTCAGATTCGTTTCCAATAAATTCGAACAGAAAAAATTTTATACTCTGACCTTTGTAATCAGCCCAACCCCGCTTTTTTCTTTTCTCCAAAATATAGGTTGGAAAATCGTAATTATGTCGACCTTTTGTATTGGCTAAATACTTTACAGAACAAATTCCCGTTTCTTCTCGCAGTTCACGCAAAGCAGCATCATAATCTTCTTCGCCATCTTCCGCACCTCCCTGAGGAATCTGCCATGCGCCCGGTTCATTAATTCGTTCCGCAGCAAAAATCAGTCCTGATCGCTTTTGCAAAACAAATATACCTACACATCTTCTGTAATTGCTATCGATCATCTGTTTATCTGTTTCGACCAAAAAATCCAAACAACCCAAAATTATTTTTCGTTGATGACTTCTTTCAATTGCTTTCCCGCTTTAAAAAAAGGCACTCGGCGAAATTCAATAAAAACTTTTTCACCTGTACAAGGATTTCTTCTTTGCGCCGCTCCTCTCGTCTTTACCCAAAAAGATCCGAATCCGCGCAATTCGACACGACGATCTTCTTTTAAGGCATCAACAATACTGTCTATAACAATTGAAACCACTCTATCTACATTTCGAATACTCATATACGGATAAATTTCTGAAATTTTCATAATTAAATCGGATTTCGTCATGTCTTCCTCTAAAAATACAAAATAGTTTTAAGAATTTTCTTATATAACTCAATTTTTTATAATATATATAAACTTGCTGACTGAAGCCAGTAAATAAATTGCGAAACAATATAAGAAAAAACACAAATAATAAAATGGCGATTGAATTTTTTCATTTTCTTCCGGAATTATTAAGTACGTTTACATTAGTAATTTGTTTCATAACTATACTATGTGCCGCGAAATTTTTCGGAAGATATGGTTTATATGCATACTCAGCAATTGTAACTATAACCTCGAACATTCAAGTTTTGAAACTCACACAATATTCATTGATTTCAAATCCAATTGCGCTGGGAACAGTATTGTTTTCGACGACTTTTGCAGTGGATAATATATTGACGGAATACTACGGAGCGAAAGCAGCAAAAAAAGGTCTGTATATCAGTTTCTTCGGATATTTATTTTTCGTCATAGTAATGCAAATAGCGGTTTGGCACCCTGCGGTTATCAATTCAGAGTGCGTCAATTTGCACTCGGAATTAGAAAAAATTTTTTCTCCTGCATTTGGTATTTTTATTTCTAGTTTGATTGCGTATTTCGCAGGGCAATATACCGATATTTTCATTTATTCGCTGTTGAAAAAACTTTCGCATGGAAAATATTTGTCTGCGCGCTCCATGATTTCTATGGCAATTTCTGCTTTCGTCGATAATTTCGTATTTTCTTTTTTTGCATGGATTGTGTTTGCAAAAAATCCGATTTCTTTAACTCTCCTATGGAAAACGTACATTTTTATTACGTACATGATAAGATTAGTCATTGCTGCATTATGTGTTCCTCTTGTAAGATTAGCAGGAAATTTTATTTCGAAAGAAAATGATGTATAAAAATGTATAGAAATTTCGGCTTCAAAATAATTTATCAATCGGAAGAGAAATCTCGAGTCGGTGAAATAACTACTCCTCACGGAAAAATCAAAACGCCCGCCTTTATTTTTTGCGGAACAAAAGCAAGTGTGAAGGGAATTTCACCGCAACAACTTATTGAAAACAAAACTCAAATTATTTTATCAAATACATATCATTTATTTTCATATCCGGGTTCGGAACATATAAAAAATCGCGGAGGACTTCACAAATTTTTAGGATGGAACGGACCTATGTTTACCGATTCAGGCGGTTTTCAAATATTCAGTCTCGGACATGGTTCCGTCGCTGATGAAATAAAAGGAAGACGCTCGGGAATCTCCACTTTATCGAAAATAAACGAAGAAGGTGCGTTTTTTAAATCTTATTGGGACGGAAGCGAACAATTATTAACTCCTGAAAAATCGATAAAAGTACAATGCGATCTCGGCGCTGATCTTATTGTTGCATTCGATGAATGCACTCCGTATCATAGCGACAAAAAATACACAGAAAAATCCATGGAACGTTCTCATCGATGGGAAAAACGCTCTTTAGATGAATTTTTACGAAGAAATGATTTCACCCAAGCGCTATACGGAATTGTTCAGGGAGGAATTTATGCAGATTTCCGAAAACGTAGCGCAGAATTTGTAAGCAGTCATCCGTTTTTCGCAACAGCAATCGGCGGAACTTTAGGCTCGACGAAGGAACAAATGTATGAAGTTGTAGAAATGGCCATGAATGGTCTCGACATAAGTCGGCCTATTCATCTTTTGGGAATCGGCGGAATTGCTGACATTTTCAGAGGCGTTCGATTGGGAATTGATACGTTTGATTGCGTACATCCAACAAGAATAGCACGCCATGGAGGTGCATTGGTTAAAGCGGCTTTTCGTGACAGCACTTCTCGAGAACATATAAACTTAAAGCGATCAGAATATAACGAAGATGATAATCCGATAGAAACAGATTGCGATTGTTCGACATGTAAAATTTTTTCAAGGGCGTATTTGCATTATCTTTTAAAAGCAAAAGAACTGCTTGCAATACAAGCAATCGCTGTTCACAATATAAGATTCATGAATAGATTGATGGAAGAAATTCGCGATGGAATATTTGAAGAGAAATTAGATGAAGTAGAAAGGAAATGGCGTTGAAATTTTTTCGCAAAATTATATTTTCGCTTTATTTTTTCCTTTTTTCCGCATTGTATGCAATCGATGAAGGTTTTCATGATTTCTATTACCAAGCAGATCTTGTAATCGATATGGAACGCAGTCTTTTAGGAAGAATCGGAGATCTTTTTACAGGTTCGGAAATAGAAGACGACATTTTATCTTTGCGCACTTTTTCAGAACAGAACAAACGAGTTAGCAATTTGCGAGCACTTTCTGATAGAATCAATGCAGATATATCCGAAATTCATAAGAAAGCGCATAATTTGGGATTTTATGACGCTACCGTGAAATATAAAACCCACGTTTCGGATAACAATAAACTGCTTATAACGATTTTCGTCGATTTCGGACAAATATTTAAATTAAAACTCAACGTTAATTACACCAATAAAGATGAAGCATTTAAAAAAGAATACAGCGAAAAATTAAAAGATAAAGTCGCGAATCTTACGGCTTCTATTTCTGACATGAAACAACTTATAACAGAAGCGGTTCGAGATTTGCAAAAAAACGGATATTATAATCCTGAAGTAAAAGAAAAAAGAGTTTGGCTGAATTACGCTTTAAAAGAAGCAGTTTTGAATCTGACGATTAATCCCGGTAAAAAAGTAATTTTTTCAAAGGTTACTATAAATGCTTTTCCGGATATAGACCCGAAATTTATAGAAAATCGTATCGCATGGCAGGAAGGAGAATTATTCGACATAGAAAAATTGGAACAAACTTCTGATGGTTTGTATGCGACTCAAATTTTTTCAAAAGTAAAAGTAGAAGCGGATGAAAAGAAAATTACGGATACGGAAGCACCTGTTTTGATTTCTGTAAAGGAAGATAAAAAACATACCGTAGATTTAAGTTTACTTTATTCTGGAATGCGAAGCATGAATTTCGAAAAAAAATCGAACACAAATAGAAGACTGAAATCGATAATCGGAAGAATTTCTTGGACTAATTGCAATGCTTTTGGTGGCGGAGAAAAATTGAGATTTACCGTAGAAGGCACTCCTGTAAAAGTTAAAGAACGTCGAACTGATTACGCTTTTGAAGCAGCTTTAGTTCAACCAGATGTCTTTATAAAAAACAACACAGCGGAGTATATTGTTTCCAGACGCCAAGAGCTTACAAATGTATTTTTCAAGAAAAATGATAAAGTTTCCGCGCTATTTAGTTATCCGATATGGTTTTTTACAGCCGTTCGCAGCGGATGTATCTTAGAAAAAAATTATGTTGATTCCTGTGAAGAATTTTCTGGAGAAGAAGACGAACGGAAAAGGTACGAAAATTTAATTATTCCAATAGAATTTATTTTAGACCGAACCGATGACATGCTTAATCCGACTCAAGGCTATAGAGCTTTTGCGTCTTACTCATATATAAAATTGAGACATGCGAAAATAAATAATCTACATACAGCGAATGCGGGATTTTCTTATAATTTGCCGCTGGATGATTTGAAAAAAACAATCTTCGCGTTCAATATAGAAAATAAGATGATTTTCGGAAAATCTATAGACGATATCCCGCTTGATAAAAGAGTATATGCCGGAGGTATGGCTTCTGTTCGCGGTTATGCGAATCAAATGGCGACGGATGCGGTCATTGGTCGCGATACCGTAATGGGAGGAAAAAGGGCGATCGAATTTAATACGGAATTGCGAAGAAAATTTTCTACAGATTTCGGAGGCGTTATTTTCTTCGATGGTGCGAAAGTTTTTCAAAATCATTCAAGATATAGTGATATGCAAATTGAAAAGAAAAGATGGTTCCATTCTGTAGGTTTTGGAATCAGGTATTTTACGAGCGTCGGACCTATAAGAGCGGATTTTGCATTTCCTATAAGACGTCGAAAGGGTATAGATTCAAAGATGCAGTTTATTCTTAGTTTGGGACAGGCATTTTGAAGAGAAGATATGTAAAAATATTAAAAAATTTTCTCAAAATATTTGGAGTGGTTTTTACTGTCGCGAGCATTCCTGTTTTTATGCTTTTCTTTGATTGTGGACGGTTGATTTTAATTGACGGAGCAACTTCTTACTTAAAATGGAGAGGTATAGATTGCGAAATTAAAGGCATAGATAAAAACTTTGCGAAAATTGATAGCGTCTCTATAAAAGCACCAAACAATTTTGAAATTTCCACTTCAAAAATCGAATTAAAAAAGAACGGTGTTTTCTCAAAAGCCGATATTCACGTGAATAATTTTATTTTTCGATTGAGTGATAATTCCAAGTCTGAAATAAATTTCAAAAATCCTATTCCGTTTATAAAAACTCTGCGAACTTTTATAAAAAAATTACATATAGAAAATGGAAATATAACGGTTTCGGATAAAAATTATTCATTAAGCGATATAAAATATATTTTGAAAAAATCAGAAGACGTTTTTTCGTTTTGTTTGGATAAAAAAATCCCCTTCGATTGCCGTTTGCAATGGTCAACATTTGGCTGCAAAAAAGTAGATGTATCTTTTGAAAAATTCATGGATTGTAATGGCGCTGTAGAAATAAATAATCCTGGAAATTCGTTTGCTAATTACAAATTAAATATCAACAAGACCAATCTAGCACTTAATTCTTTCGGGAATATTCAAGATAACGAAATAATCACTATCGAATCTTTTAACTTAGAGCATAATAAAAAAACATACTCCATAAATGGTGATATACATTTTTTGAATGATTACATTTTTTTAAAACTACATACTGACTCAAATAATTTTACAGAGGCATTACCCTATGAAATAAAAAAGAATTTTTCAGATACTTTCGCAAACTTAACAGCAAAATATTTCTTTGATAAAAGCATAAAAAGCGAATTTGTTTTGGATTTTGAAAAAGATAAAACTAGTATCGGAAAAATTTGCGGAATATTTAAAAATCATCAATTAAATATAAATGGGAATTTGGACTGGATAAATATTTATGGCTACCAATTAAAAAATTTAGATTGCGAAATTCAAGATTTAAAAAAAATTACCGCAAAAATTCACGGCATAGATTTCGATATAACTTTAGCAGGAAAAATCGGAAAAGCGTTTTTAATCGAGAATCTTATTTTTGACGCGCCAAAAAGCGGATTAATAAAGTTAGTTAAGCCGATTTTCCTTATGGCTGCTCTTCCGATAGAAATGGACTTTACGTTCAAGTTCGATCGATTGGATTTTTGGAATAAAATTATTTCGATATCCGGCGATATTAATGGTGATATTTCATATAAAGATGGAATCATAAAAGCCAAAGGAACTGGCAACAAAATAATCCTCCAAAACGCTGAATTAACTAATTATCATGCTTTAATTGATGGTAAAAACCTCTCGTTTACATCCAAAAATGCCCAATGTTTTGCATCAAAGTGGCAGAATCTTTCTTTCAAAATCGCCGATAACAATCTGAAATTAACGAGCAAAGCAAATGATAATTCTTCAATATCCGCTGATGGAAAAATTTCCGATTCATTCCAAAAAATATCTTTAAATCAATGCTCGTTAGTTTCTGACGAAGTCAAGTGCGACACAGAAAAGTGTGATTTAGATTTTGAAAAAAATTATTATGATATAGCATTCGATGTTTTTAATAAGAAAACAAACAAATCAGGTCACGTAGAATTTAAAAAGAATGAAACAGTAACTCAACTGGAATTTGCTTCATTTCGTCCGAATATGTTAGGTAAAATATTCGGGATATGGATACCAAAATGCAGTTTAGAAGGTTTTGTAAAATTCAATCATTCTGAAAAAAAATTATCAGGAGGATGGACAATTACAGTTTCCGAACTCTTATCAGGAAGAAGCACTGTTGAGTTAAATGGCAAGATTACTGATAACAAATTACAATTAGACGGAACAATAAAAAGCGCCAAAAATACACTTAGATGTAATACACTCGTTCCGTTTTTCTTAGAAAAAAATGAGAATATATCAGCGAACTCGACTCCACTGAATTGCCATATATTCGGCGCAACCCGCTTAGAACACGTTTTTGAATTGCCGGATAGAACAGATGCTCGCGGTTTATTCAATTGTGACTTAAAAATTTCAGGCAGTTTCGAGAATCCAAGAATAAATGGTACAGCATCTTTGAAAGATGGCTACTTTGTAATAGGCGACATCTTCTTGAGACGAGGAAATATTTTACTCAGTTGCTACGGAAATAATATAAATGTATCTCATGCGGAATTTGTAGACAATCAAAAGAAGAAACTGACAGCAACAGGCAATGGAAACTTCTTCTTTGATGGATTTATCCCAAACATAAAAACTAATCTGACGTTACACAGCGACAATTTTACTCTTTTTGATTCCGAAGACCTAAACATAAAAATAAAAGGGGACGGAAAAATTTCCGGTCCTATAAACGACCTTCTTGTAAGCGGATCGGTTGACGTAACAAAATGTGTTGTTCGAAACATGGGAACAGGAGATAGCAATCAAAATGACGGCATAATTATCGATAATGAAATTAATGTATCAAAAAAACATTTAAATGATAAAAAAGTTGAAAAGGATTTTTGCAGATATGATATTGCTGTGCACTGTCCGAAGGTTCTTGTTGTCGGAGACATTTATGAAATAATCTTTGGCGGAGATTTACGATTAGCAAGCTACGATCACAGAGCTACTTTAATCGGTTCACTTTTACTACAAAAAGGAAAGCTGGATTTATTCGGTAAACGAATGGTAATGCGAAAAGGTAAAGCAGATTTTTTTGAACAATATCCTTTTAATCCGAACTTGATGTTGCTTTGCAAAAATAATTTCGGAGATATGGTTGTTTATCTCAAAATAAAAAATTCTCCGGAGAAAGGAGTTACGTTTGATTTGTTTTCTGTTCCGTCTCAGTCACAAGAAACGATTTTATCTCATATGCTATTCGGAAAAGACCTGAAATACCTTAGTGTCTCTGAAGCTGCACAGTTCGCACAAGCTATGAGCAGCTTCAATCAAAGCGGCGGTTATATATTTTCGATATTAAACACATTCAAGAACAGCGGCGTAGTCGATACCATTTCTTTTACTGATACAAATTCTCGAACGAATTCATTAAACACGAATACTCAGACATCCGAAGCGCAAAAAAATCTGAACATTAGTGCGGGGAAATATATAGGAGATAATCTTTTTATCAGCGTAAATAAAAAATCAGATGAAACGACTTCTTTTGATATAGACTATTCATTGACGCCAAAAATATCGGTGAAGGCGAACACTAACGGAGAAGCCGGAATAAGCTGGAAGTATAAATATTAATCACATCATATTATTTGAGCAATAACCACTCTGTTTATTCCAGATAGATCCTTTGAAAAAGATATATTGGAAAATGCGTTTTCTTCTAAAATATTTTTTACATCTTCTGCTTGATCATATCCGACTTCCAAAAAAATATATTTTTCCTTTTTACTTTTCCGATTTTTTCGTAAAAGGTTTTTGGCGATACAACATATTTCTTTATAAGCGACTAATCCATCTTCTCCACCATCCAAAGCGATGTGGGGATCAAAATTTTTCACGTTCTCATCCAAAAAATCGATATCAGTCGTACGAATATACGGAGGATTGCTAACAATAATATCAATATCCATATCTTTTATTTTTGAGCAGGAAAAAATCTCTTTCCAACTAATATTAAGAAAAGTCGCATTATCGATTTTTAATTTACTTTTATTTCTTTCCGCAACCTCTATTGCGTTTTTACTTATATCAATACCAATCCCTTTAGATTGTTTAAATTCCAATAGAATACTCAACAAAATACATCCGCTTCCTGTACCAATGTCGAAAAAATTGAAAGATTCATTGATATTAAATCGCGCCAAAATTTCTTCTATTATTAATTCTGTCTCCGGGCGTGGGTCTAATACATTACAATCGATGAAAAAAGTATGCTTCCAAAAATCTTTTTTCCCTATAATTTTTGAAATTGGTTCATGTCGATTATATCTTGATAAAAGTTCGTAGAAATTTTGTATTTCGTCATCACTTAATTCGATTTTTTCGGAAGAAAACAGAACCTGTTCGTACGAAATATTTTTTATATGAGCAATTATTTTTCGAATATCCCGAATAATATTTGTAGTAGTATTTTTTAATAAATCAAAAGCGATTTTCACGACCATTACTCTTGAAAATTCGCTATTTGGTCTTCTTGGTCTGCGGCAACAAGCGCTTTTATTATTTCATCCAAACCTTCGCCTTCCATAATTTGAGGCAATTTGTACAAAGTAAGATTTATACGATGATCGGAAACGCGCCCCTGCGGATAATTATATGTGCGAATACGCTCCGATCTTTCTCCTGTTCCGACTTGCAAACGCCGATTTTCTGATCGCTCCGACTGAAGTTTTTGGCATTCCAAATCATATAAGCGGGCACGCAAAATTTTCATAGCTTTCAAACGATTCATATGTTGAGAACGTTCATCTTGCTGAACAACAACTATTCCTGTCGGAATATGCGTAATTCTTACAGCGCTTTCTGTTTTATTAACGTGCTGCCCGCCCGCTCCTGATGCTCGCATAACATCTATCTTCAAATCAGTTTCGTCAATCTTCAGATCGACTTCTTCTGCTTCAGGAAGAACCGCAACAGTTGCTGTTGAAGTATGCACACGACCGCTTGATTCAGTTACAGGAACACGCTGCACACGATGCACGCCTGATTCAAACTTCAAATAAGAAAAAACGCCTTTTCCGGAAATGCTGGCCGCCGCTTCCTTTATGCTGCCGATTCCTGATTCATGTGCATATAAAAGTTCAAATTTCCAGCCACGATGATCTGCGTATTTTTGGTACATACGAAAAAGATCTGCCGCAAAAAGACCAGCTTCATCTCCGCCTGTTCCCGCACGTACTTCTATAATCGCGTTTTTCTCATCATTCGCGTCTTTCGGAAGCAGTAATATTTTTATTTCCTTTTCCATCTCAGGAATTGCTTCTTTTAATTCTTTTATTTCCGATGTCGCGAGTTCTTTTAAATCGTTTTCCGAGTTAGGGTCACCGATTATATTTTCTAAATCTGAAATTTCTTGAATAGATTTCTTATATTTTTTTTCTAAATTAACGATATCTTCAAGAGCTGAAAATTCTTTAGAAACTTTCGCAAAAGTTTCCGCATTGCTTACAGTTTTTAGCATTTCATCTTTTAAAAAATCGTATCGTTCAAAAATTTTATCCAATGTCGTTTCTAAAGACACCTTATAGCTCCCTTAAAGTTCGACTGATTCTAATATAAATTTATTGCAGATTATATATCTCTTTTTTGGAGCATAAAAATCCACAATTTTTTGCCGCATTGATTTTTTTTCAAATAAACGCAATTATTCATTGATAATATTTTACGGATATCTCAAATGTTTTATTCACTCAAAAACGGCATATTTTTCATTAACGTAAGAGTAACAACAAAGGCTTCGAAAAATGATATTCGCGGAGTTAAAAACGACGAATTATTGATATCAGTTACAGCTGTTCCTGAAAATAACAAAGCGAATATTGCGATTATAGATTTGATAAGTAAAAAAATCGGCGTTCCGAAATCAAAAATGCAAATAATATCGGGCCAAAAAAATCGCAATAAAAAAATATCTATCGACGCAAAAAATATAGAAGAAGTTTTATCGCGTTTATCTATTTCAAAAAGTTAATTTTTGCAATAGCATTATAATCATATTGTTGTGGCATGGAGGAGTATTATGCGTATTTCAGGTAGAGCAAATAACGAGTTAAGAAAAGTCGAAATTATTCCGGATTTTTTAGATCACGCAGAGGGAAGTTGTCTTATATTGTTTGAAAATACAAAAGTAATTTGTGCCGCCACAATTGAAAATAAGGTTCCTCCTTTTTTAAAAGGAACCGGGACAGGATGGATTTCCGCTGAGTACTCGCTACTTCCTCGATCCACTAGTATTCGCACAGAAAGAGAAGCGGTAAAAGGAAAGCAAACAGGACGTACGCATGAGATTCAAAGATTAATAGGACGGTCTTTGCGCGCGGCTTTTTCTTTAGATAACTTCGGAGAACGTCAAATAAAAATAGATTGTGACGTTATTCAAGCCGATGGAGGAACTCGTACGGCTTCAATTTGCGGAGCTTGCGTTGCAATCGGATTGGCCATTAAAAAAATGCGTTTAAAAGTAAATCCGTTTCGAAATTTGGTAGCGGCGGTGTCGTGCGGGATTGTCGATGGTAAAGTTTTGCTGGATTTGGATTTTTCGGAAGATTCTCGCGCAGAAGTGGACGCGAATTTCGTAATGATAGATACCGGAGGGCTTGTTGAAATTCAGGCTACAGGTGAAAAAAATGTTTTTGAAAGTTCTCAATTGATGGAAATGTTAGAATTTTCTCGTCAAGGAATTAATCAAATTTTCAAAATTCAAAAAGATATATTGTTAGGATAATTCCGTTTAGTAATTTTATTTGAATGAGCCAAAAAAAACTTTCGATATATTTGCATTGGCCATTTTGTTTATCGAAATGCCCGTATTGCGATTTTATGAGTATACCGACACAAAACGATGATGAACTTTTCGAAAAATACGCCGAACTGCTTTTATTGGATTTAAAAAATTCATTAGAAAAAATAGATTACGACTTTCAAATAGAAACTATTTTTTTCGGCGGAGGTACGCCATCATTAATGTCTGCAAAAGGAATAGAAAAAATACAAAAATTTTTGCAGACTAAAACAAATGCTAATGCGGAAATATCTCTTGAAGCCAATCCTGCTACATTTGATTCGCAAAAAATGAGAGATTTTAAAAATGCCGGAATAAATAGAATTTCTCTTGGCATTCAGAGCTTTTCAGATACCAATTTACAATTCCTAGGAAGAATTTATGATTCTCATCAAGCAATTTCCTCAGCCGAAATTGTCGCGAAAATTTTTGATAACTTCAGCTTCGATTTTATTTACGGATACGAATGTCAAACCATCAAATCTTTTGAAAAAGATTTGCGCACAGCAATAAATTACGATTGCAAACATATATCTTGTTACCAACTAACTTTCGAAGAAGGGACTTTGTTTCAAAAAAAATTGCAGGCGGGAATCATAAAAACAATTTCTGAAGAACAAGAAATTCTATTCTACAAATTTATCGATGATTTTTTAAAACCATACGGAATTTTTCGTTATGAAATTTCTAACTACGCAAAAAAAGGTTTCGAGTGCAAACATAATTTAGCATATTGGAATTATTGCAATTATTTGGGGGTCGGACCGGCTGCACACGGGCGAATAAAATCAGGAAATTACAAATACGCTACGGAAAAAATCCGAAATCCATTTGAATGGGCAAAAGCAATTGAGGAAAAGCAAGAGACTTATTCGGTATTTTCTAAATTAAATGAAGAAGAAATTTTACAAGAAATATTGATTATGAAATTACGATTACTTAAAGAGTTAGATTTATGCGATTTATATGAAGAAGTTTCGAAAAATGTAGTTGAAGAAATGATTTCATATAAAAAACTAGAATTTTTGCAGTCGCAAGGACTCATAAAATTACAAAATCCGAAACAAATCAGGCTAACCGAATCGGGAATATTAAAATTAAATTCAATAGTAGAATTTTTATGTAGTTAAAAAATAAAAGCCCCGATATTTTTGTAACATCGGGACTATAGATTATTATGAGTTATCGTTTAATCTTGTAATCGAGCCAACCGAAATTGCCGTCTTCTCTTCTGTAAACAACATTAACGGCATTATTGGCTATATTTTCGAATATGAATACACGTCGAGTATCTGTCATTTTCTTTGTCGCTTCACTGACGCTCATAAGAGGCAAATCGTCTAAAATTTCAGCAATGATCATAGGCTGATTTTCTTTTTCCAACGAATTGTCGTAATTATTTATTTCAACGCCAACTCTTCCAGATGTTCTATCATGCGTCTTTTTTTTCTTCTTCTTCCTTATTTGCACATCTATTTTTTGCAATGCGCTTAGAAAACTTCCAACAGGATCGTCATCATTATCGCTAGCTTGATATGTGTTACCAGCACAGCTCTTTATTGATATGTCTGTATAAAAAAGATGATTCTCCTTTTTCATAACAATATTAACATCCAAAAATTCTGTATCGTATTTTTCAGCGAGAGATTCGCATGCCCCTTCCGCTCGAGTCGTTAATGACTCTCCTATCTCCATATGACGGCCAGAAAAAGAAAATTTCATGACTTCCTCCAAAACAAAAACAACAACTAAACTATACAAAGAAAGTATAAATAAAATCTATACAAAAAAACACCTTGTATTTTTCATCGAGTTATTAGTTGATTTCTCCGCCCCCCAAAATTCTGTCGCCATCAAAAAACACACAATGTTGGCCCTGAGCTGCTCCATACTCTTTTTCGAGCAAATCAACGCACCAACATTTTCGATCAGAATCGTAGAAAAGCCTCGCTCGAATTTTTTCTCCGTTAGATCTTATTTTTACTTTACATTCCCCTTCAAAAGGTGAATTTATGAATTTTACATTAGTTAAATATATTTTCTTCGCTTGTATTTTTTCTTTGTTCGACACAATAATTTCATTTCGTTCCGCATTTATCCTGTAAACAAAGAAAGGTCCTCCGGAAAGTCCCAATCCTTTGCGTTGGCCAATCGTATAGTTGATGATTCCATTATGCTGGCCCAAAGTTTTGCCGTTTGTATCGACAATATTTCCGCTTTTAAATTCAAAAGTTCCCTTTAGTTCGTGCTTTATGAATGATATGTAATCGTTGTTTAAAATAAAGCAAATATCTTGGCTATCGGGCTTTTCTGCGACCTGTATTCCCGCTTTTTTCGCTATATCTCTAGTAACAGATTTGCTTTCATGATTTCCCAATGGGAATTCTGTATAGTATAAAATACTCTGATCTACTGCGTATAAAAAATAGCTTTGATCTCTTTTCGATGATGCTCCTTGATGTAACTCAGAAAAACTTCCGCCTCTTTTTATTTTTGCATAATGGCCGGTAACCAAAAGATCTGCTTCGTGTTTTTTTCGGAACTCGTTCAAATATCGAAACTTGATAAATTCGTTACAAATCACACACGGACTCGGAGTCTTTCCGTTTTTATAATAATCAATGAAATAATCTATAACGTATTGTTGAAAATCTTGCACACAGTCGAGTACTTCAATCTGGATTTTTAAAAATTTCGCAACACTTTGTGCATCACGAATTGAAGCCTCCGCCTTTTCATTATTGAACAGTTTGAGAGTACAGCCAACGACATCATATCCGCGCTCTTTCATGAGAAAAGCAGCAGTAGAACTGTCTACACCTCCAGACATGCCAACAACGCATTTCATAAAAAATCATCTCCAAAAAAACAGGTCGCAAAAAATAACGGCGACCTATTTTATTTCTTCGCGCGAAAAAATTACAGCTGGCAAATCTCTACTGAATGTCCTTTTAGATCATTCAAAACAACTATATTGTCTCCAACTTTCGCAAATTTACGTTCTTTCGCAATATCTTTTGCAGCTTTGCTCATTACGGAGGTATCGAATTCTTTGTTCTCGAAAATATTTTCATGAACAGCATAAACACCGTAGCACAACCCCGATTTATTTGCGACTTTTATCGACGATGTCACAAGAACAACAGGAATTTGTGGACGCAAACGCGCACATCGTACAATGGACTCAAAATTATCCGAAAACATCACGATAGCAGTGGCACAAGAGTACTCCGCCGCTTCTTTTGCCGCAGCCGAAATTGCATCAATCGTTGTTCTTTGCGGCAATTGTGTATCTTCTTCCAATTTGCTCTGACAATACGGATCGGCTTCTACATGAGCAATTGTCTTACTCATAATCGAAACGGCTTCGAATGGATATTGGCCTGAGGCGGATTCTGCCGATAACATTGTCGCATCAGCTCCACTATAAACTGCTGTTGCGATGTCAGATATTTCTGCCCGAGTCGGATTGGGTGATAAGACCATAGATTCCAACATTTGCGTAGCCACAATAACAGGGCGTCCCATCCTATGACACGTGTTGATAATGCGACGCTGAATTGTCGGAAGCTCCTCCTGCTCCATTTCAACGCCTAAATCTCCACGGGCAATCATTACAGCATCAGAAGCCTCTATAATCGGTTCCATTGCTTGAACCGCAAGAGGCTTCTCAAGTTTTGTGATTACCCCTGCACGTCCGTTTACGATTCTTTTCGCATTTTCTATGTCTTCCACCGTCTGTACAAAGGAACAGGCAATCCAATCTATTCCCAAATCAAGCGCAAATTGTAGATCCTTAAGATCTTTTTCGGTTAGAACCGGAATATTAAGCCTTACTTGCGGAATATTAACACCCTTTCTGTTTGACAGAGGCCCACCTACAAGTACTTTTGTATCTACATAATCTTTTCTGCAATCGGTAACTTCAAAACGCAATTTTCCATCGTCCAACAAAAGCGTAGTTCCAATGTGTAAAGCCTCTAAAATCTCAGGATGTGGTAGATTTACACGCCGTGTATTGCCGGGAGTTTTATCTAAATCAAATCGAAAAGTATCCCCCTCATCAAGAATGATTTTGTCATTTTCAAACGTTCCGATTCGCAATTTTGGTCCCTGCAGATCGGCCAATACAGTCGGATTACGATTATATTTTTTCCCGATAGCTCTAATTGCTTCGTATACTTGTGCGTGCCAATCATGTACACCATGCGAGAAATTCAACCTAAAGACATCGACTCCTTTAAGAAAAAGTTCTTCTAGTTTTTCATGACTAGAACTCGCAGGCCCAATTGTAGACACAATCTTTCCGCAACGATAACGTCCCATAATATCTCCTAATTAAATTAAAACCGAAAAGTCCCTTTTTAAGAAGTATAAAGTATAATGTTAAAAAATTTATAAATCCATAAAAAAAATTAAAACAAAAAGATAAAAATCTCGAATAAGTTCGTAATCTCTAATCAAATTGCGCATCAAACTATATTAATGTGCCTTGACATAGACATCTGTTGGCTGTATAAGCGTGTTGTTTAGAGATTTTTGAATGAAAAAGGTGTTGAATCATGTCTAAAGTTTGTCCGTTAACCGGTAAGAAGGTTCAGTATGGAAACAATGTGAGCCATTCGAATAACAAAACAAAGCGTAGATTCATGCCGAATTTGCAGAATGTATCCTTTTTAAGCGATAAACTTGGCCGTCAGATTAGGTTGAGACTTTCAACAAGTGCCATTCGTTCGGTAGAGAAGAAAGGCGGAATCGACAATTACTTGATTAACACGTGCGATTGTCTGCTTTCAGGAAAGTTCCGGAAACTCAAAAAAATTATTGCAGAAAAGTGTTGTCCTACAGCTGAATAAACATTTTTTAGAAATCATTGTTTCTAGATAGCGGTCAGCAGTGCTGATATTCGCGAGTGAAAAATCGTTGTATACATAAATTCATGGCTCTAGACCAGTATCTTTTTTTGATTTTACTTTTTTACAAAGAATAATTTTGCAACAAAAGCAGCAAAATCATCATCTCTATGATTAAATCTAGCCTCACTTTCTTTTAAATGCAAGATGAATTTATTATCGCTTAAACCGTTGAATTTTGATAAGCGTCTTTTGGTATAACTCCAAAAGCACTCGATGCCGTTAACATGAGACTTTCCGCGAGCAAATTCATTTTCATGATGAAATACTCTGTAATGGGTGTAACCGTTGAGAATCAGACCATCGTAGGCTTTCCAGCCATCGGTATGAATCGTTGAGCCCTCGAGAATTTTTCCCTGAATAATCGGCATTAATTCTTCTCGAGAGCAGTTCGGGACGATTGTCACAAATACCTTCCCGTTCCTTTTCAAAAGCCCGAAAACTGGCGTTTTTCCAGCCGCTCCACGGCCTCGTTTACCTCTGACTCGTCGCGCTCCAAAGTAGCTTGCATCTAACTCAAACTCGCCTAATTCCTTCTCTTGTTCTCGCAGTGAATGCTCTAATATCAGTCTCCAAAACTCGTTGTAATAGCTGTTCACCGTTTTACGATTTAACTTCAGAATTTTCGCCGCCGAACTTGCCGTTATGTCTTCATTAAAACATTCAATTATTTTTTTGATCTTATATCTGTTTAATCTGCTGTATCTCATGCCTTATACCATACATCCTTACCTCAATGCTGGTCTAGAGCCAAATTCATTTCTGTCCAGGAAATAGCTTTCGAATAGATATAATAAACAAGAATATATGTTCGGAGCAGTATATATTATTAATGTCGGTGCCGACACATATATTAATATTGAATGCAGTGTAATAATACATTAATACATAAAAGGTAAGAGTAGTCGAAAATTACAACAAGCGTTCGAAAAGTTGAAGAATAGAGTTCTTGCGAAAGTCGAAATTAGCCTTTTTTAACCTTTGATTATCAGAATCTAAAAAGTTCTTAAAATTAATTTTGCAAGAGGTTTTATAGATATTGGGTCAGTATATTTGGGCTAAAGGATATTTTTCTGTAACAGCCGAAACCCTCAATATAGAAGATGTGCATAGATACATAGAATAGCAAGAAGAGCATCATGAAGTATGATAATTTCAGAATATCAAAATTTTGAAATTTTAGTCTTTTATCCACTTTCCAATCAGACTACGGCGCTATCGGCTTTAGCCGATAGGTCATCCATTTATTAAATTTGAGGATTAAATGAATAACTTTCCCTATTCGTTGCACTTATTCTTTCATTTTCGATCGTTTTGTGCTAATTTCCTGCTTGTGTTTATTTTTAGGGAAAATGATTATGAGTGAAAACGTTGCTGATAAAGTAAAGAAGATTATCGCTGACAAGCTAGGCGTCGATATCGCGAAAGTGACAGATGAAGCGCGCTTCGTTGATGATTTCGGTGCGGACAGCTTGGACACAGTTGATCTCGTCATGGCTCTCGAGGAAGAATTCAACATTGAAATTTCCAACAAAGAAGGGCAAGAGATTCAATCTGTTAAAGATGCGATCAGCTTTATCGAAAATAAATGCGGAAAATAAGGATTAATTAATGAAGAGGGTAGTTATAACCGGCCTTGGTATGGTTTCTCCGCTGGCAGTGGGAACTGTGGAGTCTTGGCGGCGTCTACTTAACTGTGAGTCGGGCATAAAAAAGGTCAAGTCGTTCGATGTGAGCGATTTGGTGTGCAAAATTGCCGGACAGGTTCCGTCAGAGCATGTCGAACAGAAAGCAGATACTCTCTTCGATCCTTTAAATTATGTGACAGCCAGAGAACTCAACAGGATAGATACATTTATTGTGTATGCTATTGCTGCTGCGTCGGAAGCAATTGCCGATTCTGGTGTAGATTCATTTAGTGATACGGAAAAAGAACGCACGGGCGTTTTAATTGGCTCGGGAATTGGCGGACTTCCCGCAATTTACGAAACATCTGTTAATATGCATGAGAACGGAGCGAGACGAGTTTCTCCGTTTTTTATTCCGTCATCATTGATTAACTTAGCTTCGGGGCACGTTTCGATAAAATTTGGTTTAAAAGGGCCGAATCATTCAGTTGTTACAGCTTGCGCTACAGGAACGCATGCTATTGGTGACGCAGCGAGGATTATTCAGGTCGGTTCAGCTGATGTCATGGTTGCAGGAGGAACAGAAGCGGCTGTTTGTCGTGCTGGTATCGCTGGTTTTTCTGCGGCTAGAGCGCTTTCAACAGGCAGAAATGACACTCCGGAAGAAGCATCGAGACCTTGGGATAAGTCGCGTGATGGTTTTATCATGGCAGAAGGCTCTGGAATCGTTGTTCTTGAGGAAATAGAACACGCAGTCAAGCGTGGAGCAAAAATATATGGCGAAGTCGTTGGATATGGAATGTCGGGAGACGCGTATCACGTTACAGCGCCTCTTGCAGATGGCGACGGAGCCTACAGGGCAATGCGTGAGGCTTTACGGTCTGCCAATCTTTCTCATGATGACATAGACTACATAAACGCTCACGGAACATCTACTCCGGCTGGAGATGTAGGCGAGCTGAGGGCCGTGGAGCGCCTTCTTGGGGAAGGGACAAAGGCATCTATGTCGTCGACGAAGTCCGCAATTGGACATTTGCTTGGTGCTGCGGGAGCTGTTGAGGCCATTTTCTCCATACTTGCGATGAGAGACCAAGTCGCTCCGGCTACATTGAACCTGCATGATTCTGAGGAAACTTTCTTGGATCTTGTGCCGTTACGGCCAAAACAACGAAAGATCGAATATGCGATGTCTAACTCTTTCGGATTTGGCGGAACAAACGCAAGTTTGATAATGAGAAGGCTATAATATTCTCGAAATAATCGAAAGCATATTCATGTTCTTGTGCCTGTAATAATAGCTGTAACAAAATGTTCTAATTCATTATCTACAGACTTAAATTACAATCTACATAAGTCAGGAATTTCTTTTCATTCCTTATCTTTTACAGCATTCAGAAGAGCAGGGTAGGGAGTCATCCATTGAGAATGATTTTCCGCAAGCGCATTTTACCTTTGCATTTGGATTTTCGAATACAATATTGCCTCCCATAGGAGTTGTAACATAATCCATGGTCATATTTGCCACAAAAAGAGCAGATTTTGAGGAAATATAAACTGTCGCGCCGTCTTTTTCGATTACTAAATCCGCTGGATTAGGTTCGTGTACAAATTCCATCTCGTAGCTCATTCCGCTGCAGCCTCCAGGCTTGATATCTAATCGAATTCCGAGACATTTTTCGCATTCAATAGATGCTTTTATAAACTTTATTGCTGCAGGTGTAATATTGATAAAGTTTTCCATTCCTTTTATTCCTCCTTTTTCTTCTGCTTTGATTTGTAATTTTCGATTGCTTTGCTGACGGCTTCTTCTGCAAGTACAGAACAATGCAGCTTGACTGGCGGAAGAGATAAATAGTCTGCTACTTCTTCATTTTTGATCTGTTTTGCATCATCGAGATTCTTTCCGCGTACCCAGTCTGTTATAAGAGCGCTTGAAGCGATTGCAGCACCACATCCAAATGCCTTAAATTTCGCGTCAGATATACATCCATTTTCGTCAACTTTGATTTGCAGTTTAATGACATCTCCACAGCTTGGCGCACCGACAACAGACGTTCCTACATTTGCGTCATTCTCATCAAAAGTTCCGATATTTTTTGGATTTTTATATAAATCCATGACTTCCTTTGAGTATTCCATTCATTTTCTCCTTATTTTCTAATCTTCCCAAATCGGACTCATACTGCGAAGGTTTCTAACCACTTCTATGATTTTTGACGCTACATAATCTATTTCTTCCATTGTCGTAAAACGTCCGAAACCTATACGAAGAGAAGAGTGCGCCAGATCTTCGCGGATAGATATCGCCTGCAGTACATATGACGGCTCCAGAGTCTGCGAAGAACATGCAGACCCTGAAGATACGCATATATCATCCATTCCGAGCATCATTCCTTCGCCTTCGACACCATCAAAACTGAGGTTTATACATCCCGGAATACGCTTGTCTCTATCTCCGTTTAAATATACCTTCGGAAGATTATCAAAAATTTTCTTCAAGAAATAATCCTTAAACTTCAACAAACGCTCGTATTCTTCTTTCATTTCCTTCTGAGCTATTTCACATGCTGCTCCAATCCCGACGCAAAGAGGTGTAGGGAGCGTTCCAGAGCGCATTCCGCGTTCTTGCTTACCTCCATGAAATAACGGCGCCAACCTCAAACGTGACTTTCCCTTTATATATAACGCTCCGATTCCCTTTGGACCATATATTTTATGCCCTGATATGCTCATTAGATCAACGTTTTCCGTATTTACAGGAATTTTTCCGACCGCTTGAGCTGCGTCTGTGTGAAATATGACGCCCTGTTCGCGACAAAGTTTTCCGATTTCTTCAACAGGCTGTATTGTTCCGATTTCATTGTTTACGGTCATTATTGACGTTAAAATTGTCTTATCTGTGAGCGATTTTTTTAAAAAATCCAGATCTATTATGCCATTATTTAAGACGGGAACGAAAACTACGTCAAAACCTTCTCTTGCAAGCGCTCTACATGTCTCTTTTACACACGGATGTTCGATTTCGCTTGTAATAATCCTGTTTCCACGCTCTTTATAGAACTTTGCGATTCCCTGAATTGCGAGATTGTTAGCTTCTGTGGCGCCTGAAGTAAATATTATTTCTTTTGGATCTGCTGCTCCGATTATGTTTGCTACTTGTTTCCGCGCTTTTTCAACTGCAGCCTCTGCTTCTTCGCCCATAGCGTGAGTAGATGAATGCGGATTGCCATAAATTTCGCAAAAATACGGCAACATCTGCTCTAATACTCTAGGATCACATGGCGTAGTAGCCTGATAATCCATGTAGATCATTTGTCTATTTGGTTGTTCCATATTATTCCATTAATATTTTATTAATAAATAGAATAACGCAAAATAAATGAAATTCAAATGAGAATAGGACAGTATTGATTATGTGAAACATGCTGCTTAGTTTCACTCAATTTGAAAGAGAAGTTATCAGAATCCGAGATAAAGCGGCGTAGAAAAAATTAGGCATTTGAATGGAGGTTATCCTTTATTGGGATACAATGTTAAAAATAGGAAGCTCGTTATCAATACGAAAGAAGCTATTACGATGAAGCTGGCTTGTGCACAATAATAGTAGCGGATTTTTTCAATCGACATGGGGTTCGTACTAAAGAAAGAGTTCATGCGCAAACAGAAATTGCGGAGGCAAGCTATTTTCAGGGAAAGAAGTGCGACAATTGGATGTTACACGAAGAAAAATCATGTAGCTTTTTGTGGAATTTGAGGAAGTCACGTCGATGCAAATCGCTGGATAAATGCCGGGTTTTTAAAACTTTCAAATAACTCCAAAAAAGCGCGGAAATATCACCTGTCCGAGCAGTATGAGAAAATTGCTACCAAACGATAAGTTGAGTTTGTTCGTTTTTTATGATTTTTTCGTGTGGATAAAGAACTTCAGATTTTTTCCGACAGAAAATCCGCCGATAATTGCTGACGATATTAATCTAAGCACAAGATAAGGATCTCCGACAGTTGCTTTTTTGTATTCGCAAAAGTATCGCACAAAAAATGTAACCATTCCGCAAATTAATGTAGAGCAAGATCCGGAGCGAATAAATTTTCCGTCTTTATTTTGAACAATTGGTTCATTTTGTAGAAAATAAGTAGTCCCTAACGTCATTAAAACCAATGCGACAGAAAGAAATACTAAACTGATGATATCGATTTTCGTGAGATCGTAAATGTAGAAAAGCGAAAATGTTACGGGAGTAACCAGCAAACCGTTCAACCGTATTTCTCGATTTTTTGTTGATCGAATTCCGATAAATATCAGCCAAGCAAAAACGGCGAAAGCCCAGATCGGAGTATGCGCGAGAATTTTTATTATGGCTTCAAGCACGTATCTGTCCTAATAATCTGCGTACATGATAAAGTTCATATGTACACCTGTAAAGTCGACGTTGCTAATCAACATAAATTTTGATATTCGCAATCGGTTGAAGTTGTTGAGAGAAAGCTATGCGAAAAATTATTCAGTATTTGGTAATTTTGGTTTTAGGAGTTTTAACAGCTTGCTCTTTTACAGAAAAATCAGAAATTATTTCTACAAACAATGATGAATACGTTGAAAACATTCTGAAAGAAGCCGATCCTAACACGTTAGTTATCTTTGATAGTGATTTTGTTTTGATTGCCCCTAAAGATGCTCTCTATTACCCAAACAACTCTGAAATTTGCAAAAAAATTATATCGTATCTACGAAATAAAATTGGGAAAGAGGCAGCAGACGATCTGTTTATCGAAATGCGGAAACAATATCCGATAAAATTGGTGAATAAAAATTTCCCGAATATTATTCAAAACTTGCAAGCAAAAGGAGTAAGGGTTCTTTTGCTAACGTCTCACTGGGCTGGTAATTGGCGCAATATAGAACGGGTTGAAGATACAAGAAAAGCTGAATTAACCCATCTTAATTTTGATTTTAAGAAGTCTTGGCTTGATTGTCCAAACTTCATATTTTATGACCTGTCTAAAGTTAGAGATGGCATAAAGCTTCATCCGAAATTAGATGACGGAATGATTTTCGGATGTAAAATTGAAAAAGGTGTTGTTTTAAGTTATTTTTTGAAACACGTTCCGATGAGATTTTCAAGAATTATATTCATTGACGATAAAATGAAAAATATTCAGTCTGTTTTTAAGGTATGCAAGGAGTTAGAAATTCCTTGTACCTGCGTCGAATATACAAAAATGAAACATATGAAAATCCGTACAGTAGATTTTGAAACAGAAAGAAAACGTTTTGATGATTTTATAAAGACGAAACAGTGGAAATCTGATCCTGAAGATTGAGAAAGTTTGAATCTAGTTAAAGTTGCGAGGTACTCAGTGCGAAAAATTGTTCAGTATTTAATGTTTTCGCTTTTAGGGGTTCTGACCACATGTTCTTTTACGGAAAAATCAGAGATTATTTCTATAGACGATGATAACTACATTGAAAATATCTTAAATGAAGCTGATCAAAACACATTAGTTATCTTTGATTGCGACTTAGTTTTAATCATGCCCAAAGATGTTTTGTTTCTCTCATCAACAGAAAACGCTCAAGTTTTCCGCAAGATTAAAAAGTACCTAATTGATAAGATAGGAGTAGAGGCTAAAAATGAGTTATTAGACGAATCGCGAAAACAATGGCCGATGAAATTAGTAAACAAAAATTTCCCGAATATTATTCAAAACTTGCAAGCAAAAGGAGTAAGAGTACTTTTGCTAACAGCAATGTTGACGGGCAAAGTTCGCAATATAGAGTGGATTGAAGATTTAAGGAAATCTGAAATGGAGAGTTTCAGTTTTAATTTTAAAAAGTCTTGGAAAGATTGTCCGAACTTTACTTTTGAAGAATTTCCAACAACTATAGAAGACTGGGGTATAACGTGTTATCCAAAATTCGAAGATGGAATGATTTTTACTTGTGAAGTTGAAAAGGGAGTAATTCTAAAGCATTTTCTAAAACGCTCTCAGTTAAAGTTTTCAAAAATCATAAAAATCATATTTATTGATGACGGTGTTAAAAATGTTCGCTCTGTTTTCGACGCATGTCAGGAGCTGAAGATTCCTTGTACTTGTATTGAGTACACAAAAGTGAAGCATATGAAAATCCGCACAACAGATTTTGAAACAGAACGAAAACGCTTTGAAGATTTTATAAAGACAAAGCAATGGAAATCTGATCCTGGAGATTTGGATTGTTAATGATGTAGTTGCTAAAATTTTTTGTGGAGGTAGGTTATGTTTCATTACGCAAAGTACTTGATTGTATCGTTACTGCTATTTGCGACGTCGGATGTCAATGCAGACATTGCTTGGCCAGCTCTATATGTTGTTGCTGGAAAATCGTCGATTTGGGTTATCATTGGTGGGTTACTTGTTGAAACGGGATTCGTAAAATACTTTGCAAGAAAAAATTGGTGGAAAACAATTTTGGTATCCGTTGTAATGAACTTGGCGACAGGAATTATCGGAAATATTATAATAGCAATAGGGGGACTTGGAGTAGCAATGCTAATGGCGTTTGTGCCTACGTTCCACATAGTCGTTTGGATTGCAACATATTTTTTTGCGGTAATTATCAATACAATCATTGAAAGTATCATCATCCAGTTAATGCTGAAGCTTAATTTTAAAAAGACATATAAATGGGTATTCGTTGCAAATGCGATTAGCATTATTATGTGCGCGATATATGTTGCCGTTGTAGATGTTAGGCTGTAGTCCAGTATGGTAGTCGCTTTGCTACTCCGAAAATTACAGCTCATATTCCATAATTTTTATTGCAAAACCATTCGAGATACCTTCTCCGATAATTTTCCATTCAAGTTTTTCGTACCATTTGTGAATAGTTTTGTTAGTCGTATAAAGATATGCTTTCCGAAAATTCATCTTTCTCGATTTTTGCTTTGCGTATTCAACCAAACTTTGCCCGATATTTTGGCGTCGATATTTTTCAGAAACAAAAAGATGCGTAACGCAGGGACTAAGTTCAGGTTTTGTCGGAATATCATTCGCCGTCAGCGAAACAGTTCCGACAACTTCGTCTTCAATAAATGCGAGAAAACAACAAGTTAAACGGTCAGTGTTCAATCGACTGCGCAAAATTTCTTCGCATTGTTCAATTGTCGTTTCTTTCCGTCCAAAAGCCGCCAAATACCACTGCGTGACCGTTGGAATTAAGTCTTTGCGATTAGCTAACGGAATGATTTTTAAATTTTTGAGCATTATTTTAAAGTCTTAATTTACTCTGCTGGAGCGAGCAACGAGTCGATATTTTCTAAAACTTTTTGCAGATCCCAATTCCACCATTTCATTTCCAAAAGCTCATCAATTTTTTCTTGTGAAAATCTCTTTTTGATGAGTTTCGCAGGATTGCCTCCCCAGATTTCATATGGTCCGACGTTTTTTGTAACGACCGATCGAGATGCGATAACTGCCCTGTCTGCGATGTGAATTCCCGGCATTATCACCGATTCGTAACCAATCCAAACGTCATTTCCAATGACTGTATCGCCTTTTTATGATAGGCACCTGGATTTTCTTCTGTGTAGTATCCTGGAAAATCTGATCTTAAAATATCGAGCGGATATGCTGTCATATTGTTGTAACTGTGTCCTTGATTTCCCCCCATCATAAATTTCACACCGCTCGCGATACAACAAAATTTTCCGATGATCAGTTCATCCGTTACTTCGATTTCGTCATCAACTTTATCAAGATACAGTACGCAATCGTTGAAATTCCCTCTGTGATAATACCCTGAATAATAAGTGTAGTCGCCAACTTTCACATGTCGACTTCTGATCTCATGCTGATTCACAAAAATAGTGCTATCGCGGTATGTCTTTTCCATTTTTCTCTCCTCGAAGTTACTTGGACAATCTCTATAAAATCATTTTGTTTTTGCTAAATCTATTTCTATTGGTTTGCCTGGTATATGTCCATCTAATATCTTTTGGTTCTTGACTAGATTATGTTGATAATCTGAGCGGAAATGCTAAGATGAAAAACAGATATATAAAACATACGTACATTTCAGAG
>CADBNZ010000049.1 GCA_902796155.1 uncultured Pseudomonadota bacterium | reverse complement strand
CAATAGGAGGCGAAGGGTTTGCTTTCCCAGCCGGTACTTGCAGTTTTATATAACCCACAATTTTCTTAGCCATATAACCTCAACAAAAGCTGATTAGACGTCAGTTTCTACCACATCCCGCACTTGTTTGCAAGCATAGAATTGCAAGACTAAAGGTGGACGGAGCGAATTTTTGCAATACCGATTTCCGGTTTCTGCTCTATTTTATCCTTTATCAATAACTTTAATAAGATGCCATCCGAATTGCGTTTTTACAGGAGCGGAAATTGCGCCTTTTTCGGTAGAAAATGCGACATCCTCAAACTCCTTTACCATCATTCCGCGACCAAAATATCCTAAATCGCCGCCATTATTTTTGGACGGGCAATTCGACCATTTTTTCGCAGCTTCTTCAAATGAGATCGAGCCGTCGTTTATCTTTTGCAAAATGTCCTTTGCTTCCGATTCTGTTGAGACCAAAATATGCTTTGCGCTGACTTCTTTACATTGAGTTGCGCTACTGCAATTGTTTTGTTGCTTATTATTCATCATTGCACCATTGTATTTAACGAACACAAATACAGCACATACTATAAATAAATAAAATCAACAGACTCCATAAAGCCATTTTGATTTTGTTATCGTTATTATCCATTTCAACATACACCTACTCAATTAAAACTAATATTTATAAAGTATTAGTCTTTTTTCGTCCTAGGGCAAGGTTAAGTTCTGCGGTGATACTTGCCTGAGCTAGTCATTATAAATGCATTTATCATACTGATAAGATCTCCTCGTCATCCTGAGGGAGTGAAACGACCGAAGGATCCAGTAAAAAAACACACAAAAATACCCTACCTGGATTCTTCGCGTTGCTCAGAATGACGTGAAGCGGAGAAATTGTTCATGAGTTTTTCCGTCATCTTTAAAAAACAAAAAAGATAAGAAAAGCACAAAAATAGAGCAAATTAACCTTTATTTAGCTTGTTTTTATTATACTTTTACACAATATTGTAATCATGGAAGGGAAAAACGTATGAAAAAGTCATTGACATCAAACAAAAAGAAGCCTAATAATCACATTGTTGAATAGAAAATGGAGTGGTTTTATGAAAAACATACTAAAAACAACCGCAATAAGCAGCATGGGGCTGTTTTGTTGCTTTGCGCTTGACGCCATGGAGTTAGACTCTAACGATATTCCAGAGAAAGCGGCAAATCCTGCTGGAATAAAAGTTGTAACCATTCAAGCTGTTGGTGGTGAAGAATTGTCACAGGATGATTTGGTTTATTTGATGAATAGCATGGCGAATTATGTTTTACCGTCTGGAAAGCGCATTTCTATAAATGCAGAGCCTTTTGCGCCAATAGATATTGTGCAGCCGCAGAATCAGCTTAGCATTAGTTTGTCTTCCAGCTTCGATAAGAATGGTTTTGATGATATACAGGTTGGACATTCGGATGATATACAGGTTGGAGATAACGATTTAAAAAAAGAGAAGATCGTAGAGGCTTGCGATTCCTATACCAAAACATCTTTCCAATTAGGCAGAAGAGTAAAAAATACTTGAGAGACGATAAAATTGATCCTAATGCTATTGAGGAATTAAAGATTGCGCGTCCTGGCTGCGGTTATTTTTCTCTCGAAGGTTTTCCATATCTACCTAATTTAAAAAAATTAACACTTAACTGTGAGTTAGACACTTTCAATGGACTTCCAGATTTGCCTGAGTTAACTATTATTGAGCGTCCTGTTGTAAATTTTTTTGAAGGTTTTCCAAATCTTCCTAACCTGGAAGTGATGAATTTAGATGTAGGGCACCTAGAGTCTTTTGCAGGATTTTTGGCTCTTCCTAAGTTAAGAAAACTGGCCTTGGGTGGTTTAGTAATAAAGGGTATTAATGATAACTATGGTAATGAAAGCCGTATAAGTGCAACAATAACAAAAAATGACCTAATTGAGTTATCAAAAAAGTTGCCGAATTGTGAGATTATAATGTATGATTTCTACTATGACTACATCTTTAAAGATGGTCAATTAACTAAGAAAAAACGTCGGTGAAAAAGCATCAAAAGTATCGACCTTGGATTCTTCGCGTTGCTCAGAATGACGTGAAGCGGAGAGGCAGGGCGGACTGCTACTACTATTGTTGCAAGGGGTGGGATTCAGTGTTTTCCCGCCTCCTCATCTCCGATCTTTTTTCGTCCTAAGGCAAGTATGAGTCCTGCGGTGATACTTGTCGCGAGCATGGATGATCCTCCGTAGCTGATAAACGGCAGGGTCATTCCTTTTGTCGGTATTAAGTGCAGTGCCGAAGCGATATTTACAAACGATTGCAGCCCGAATTGAGCCAATAATCCGACAGATGCCAAAATCGAGAATAAATCGGTCTCTTTCAAAGCTTTCAGCATTCCGTAAACTACAACAAATCCGATGAGAAAAACAATTAACGCGCAAATGAAAAATCCAAATTCTTCTCCGACTACTGCAAAAACGAAATCAGCGTGTGCGTCTGGCAGGTGTTTTTTGATGATTCCTTCTCCGGGGCCTACTCCAAATAATCCGCCGTTTGCAAAGGCTTCCAAAGAACGGTTGATTTGGTAGTGATCGCCGACTGCCGGGTTCAAAAATTTATCGATTCTTGCAGTGACATGCGGAAGGAAAAAATACGCGAGTATAAGTCCTCCCAATCCTGCAATTCCCATTATGATTGCATAAATTATCGGAAATCCATTTATAAATAGCTGCCCTAACCATACTGCGGTTGTGAGTAATACCATTCCGACATCTGGTTGAAAAATGAGCAGAGCAACAAATGAAAAATAGAATAATGTCGCCAGAAATTTCCCTTTGAACTCAGGATATTTTTGCTGTTCAGACAGCATCCAGGCTGTTATGACCGCAAGGGCTGGCTTTGCAAATTCCGAAGGCTGCATGGAAAATCCGAAAATGGAGATCCATCGTCTTGCGCCTTTTATTTCAGTTCCGAAAAAGAAGGTTAGTAAGGTTAGAAACATTGCGGCAAAAAATAAAATGAGTGAAAATTTTTTCAGATGCTCGAACTTCATCATAGATACTATAAATATAGTACAAAGAGATGGGACGATATAAAACAAATGGCGTTTGAGAAAATAGAATTCATCCAATCCTATACGATTTGCGACCATTGGAGTTGCTGCGGCTGCCATTAAAACACCTATTGCGATTAACAGCACGAATGAAAGAAGCATAACTCGGTCGATGGTCCACCACCAATTGCCAAGTAAACTTTCATCTGTTCTGGAAAAACTTATCATTTTTCTAAATTCCTAACGAACTCTTTGAATTTTTCGCCACGCTCTTCGAAACTTTTGAATTGGTCAAAACTTGCGCAAGCCGGAGAGAGTAAAACGACTTCTGGCGTTTCTTTTTTCGCTTCTTCATAAGCGCGTTTTACTGCTTTTTCTAAGGTGACGGTAATTTCCGTTTTTACATTGTGCGAAGTCAGTAACGTATTCCAATCTTCTGCTGCTTCACCTATCAAAAAAGCATATTTTATTTTTGAAAAATATTTTTGGAGAGAAAAAATTCCACCTTCTTTCGGGCGCCCGCCGAGAATCCAGAATATATTATCAAAACGCATCAATGCTTGCTCTACTGAATCGGCATTTGTCGCTTTACTGTCGTTTATATAGGCAACTCCATCAATACATGCCACAAATTCCTGGCGATGTGTTAGGCATTCGAATGATTTTAGGTGCGTAATAAAATCACCTTTGGATATTCCGTTTACTATGCATGCCGCATAAGCTGCAGTAATGTTTTGTCGATTATGGTTTCCGTCTAATTTCGGATGTTTTTCGCAAATAATTTCGTATCTTCCGAAGCGATTATCTATCAAGTGATTATCTTTCCAACCAATACCAAAATCAGGAACGCTTTTTCCGGAAATCGGAATAATATTTTGTTGCTTTATCCCTTTCAAAAAATCAAAAATTTCTGCGCAGTGATCGTCATCTATTCCGATAATAGAATTTTTGGCGTTCACAAAAACTTTTTGCTTTGCTGAAATGTACCCATGCATACCTCCATGACGTGTTAAATGGTCAGGAGTTATATTCAATAAAGTCGCCGTATTAAACCCCAATATATTCGCATGCTCTAATTGATATGACGATAACTCGAGGACATAAAAATCGCAGCTGTCGTCCAAGGATAAAATAGGAGGACCGAAATTGCCGCCGATACAGCTGTTTTTCTTCGCTGATTCGAAAATATGTTCTATTAGAGCGGTTGTTGTCGATTTTCCGTTGGTTCCTGTAATTGCGATAATATTTTTTCCCATTTGTTTTTGAAACAAATCAAGATCGCTTATTAATTCAATACCGTATTTACGTGCGAGCGAAACCGTTTTATGTGGAATTGGCCAAAACAAATGGATTCCGGGACTCATTATTATCGCATCGAGAGATTTCACTATTTCTTCATCTAATAAATCCGCACAATATTTTTGGTATTGAAGGCCTTTTACCCCCATATCATCGTGCAGAAAAATTTTTGCGCCACTTGCTTCTAAAGAATCGACAATTGCTTTTCCTGTGTTCCCAAATCCAAGAACGCCTATTCGCTTGTTTTTTAAATCATCTAATAAAATCATTTTTTTATTTTATCTTATCTTTAATGTTGCTAACCCTATGAGAGCAAATACAAATGATATAATCCAAAAACGTATGACAACAGTTGTTTCATTCCATCCTTTTCGTTCAAGGTGATGATGAATCGGCGCCATAAGAAAAATACGTTTTCCCGTCAATCTAAAATAAAAAACTTGAAGCATTACGGAAATAGCTTCTATAACAAAAAGACCTCCGATTATTGCAAGTACAAATTCGTGCTTTGCAATGACACTTATTCCGCCAAGTGCTCCGCCCAAGGCGAGAGAGCCGGTGTCGCCCATGAAAATGGCAGCCGGAGGAGCGTTGTACCATAGAAATCCCAAGCAAGCACCTATCATTGAGCCGCAAAAAATGCTTATTTCACCCGCGTTTGCGATGTAAGGGATATTCAAATAATTAGCGAAAACAATATGACCAACGAAATAACTTATGATTCCCAAACAAAGCGTTGCCAACATTACTGGAAACGTTGCAAGTCCATCGAGGCCGTCAGTTAAGTTTACTGCATTTGAACTGCCAACTATAACAAAAGTCGTAAAACAAATTAAAAAAGGAAGATTGCAAATAACAAAATTCTTTATAAATGGAAAAGTAAGACAGCCACTGATGTTTGGTGCTCGCAATAATTCAACATAATATGAAAAGATGAAAGCAAATAGAATTTGAAAAAACAATTTTCGTTTTCCTGATAATCCTTTTGAGTTTTTATATTTTATTTTTTTGTAATCATCGAAGAAACCAAGACAGGAGTATGAAAAAGTCAGTATCATTAAAGCAACCAAATAGCCATTTGTTATATCTCCCCAAAGTAATGCTGACATTATGGTGCTGGCGATAATTATTGCGCCTCCCATCGTCGGAGTTCCTTGCTTTTTTATTATGTGCGATTCAGGACCGTCGTTTCTGATTGGCTGAGAGTAATGAAATTTTTTGATAAAAATCGGATACAGGAAGAACGCGACAAAAAAAGACGTCAGCAAAGCGCAAAATGTGCGAAATGTTATATACCGAAAAAGATTTACTCCGGATATGTAAGCAAAATTAGGAAGAATAAAATTAAAAAACATGATTAGTTCAACAAATTATTTTTTAGAGCATCAACTATATAGTCCATATTCATAGAATGCGAACCTTTTACCAGAATACAATCACCATCTTTTATTTCGTTCAAGACATTTTCTGCAAGTTCATGCGAATTTTCTCGCCAAGCTCCTTTTTTGCCTTCCGATAGGTTATCGAAAAGATATTTTGATAAATTTCCACATGCAAAAACAAGGTCAATATCGTATTTATCTATCGTAGCTGAAAGATTTTCGTGGTAGAAAATTGCGTTTTGGCCTAGTTCAAGCATGTCTCCGACAACTGCAATTTTTCTGCCGTTGCATTTGGACATTCCGAGAGTTCGTAAGGCTGCTTTCATCGATGTAGGAGCAGCATTGTATGAATCATCTATTATTGTGATGTTTTTTATGCACAAAATTTCACAGCGCTTGGATGTACATTCAAACGAAGAAATATGTTCTGCCAAAATTTTTGGATTGATTCCAGAAACGGCACAGGATGTAGCAATTGCTGCGACGCTATTAATCGCAAAAGCCGTATTAAGGCAATTTAAATTATATCGAACTTCATTACCGCAAATATCCGCATTTACCGAAATTGAATCATCATGAATTTCGCAAAATAAAACTTTGGCGTCGGATTCTTTTCCTTCACCAAACGAAATTACTTTTTTCACTCCGCAAGTAATCGCTTTATTTTTCAAAAAATCTGCATAAGGGGAATCATTTGGAATAATTGCGACTTCCGGTGCTTTTTCAAAAATCTCAGATTTTGCTTTTGCTATATCAAAAGGAGATTCGAAAAATTCCAAATGACTTTCACCTATGGCCGTTATTACAGCAACAGATGGATTTATTATATCCGTTAATTTCCGTATATCTCCGCTTTCACTCATTCCCATTTCGAAAACAGCAATTTCCGTTTCTTTTGGCATTAATGCGACACATACGGGTAGACCAATTTTGCTGTTATAATTTTTTTTCGCCGCGTAAAATTTTTCAGGTCCAATACATTTTGAAAGCAGATGAGATATCATATTTCTTGTAGTGGTTTTTCCGACACTTCCCGTAACGGCGATGTATTTTACATTTTTCGCGATATCCTTTTTATATTTTGCAAGTTTCAAAAGCGCGTCATAAGTAGAATTAACTCTAATTATTTTTTCATTAGATACTTTTTCAATATCTTTTTGAGATAGAGCTAAATTTGCGCCTCTATCAATGGCGTTTTTTATAAAGTCGTGGCCGTCTACTCGCTCACCTTTTAACGCGATGAACAAATCTCCCTTTTTCGCTTCTTTTGAATCGAGACATATATCGCACACATTACTTGCTACATTTTGATTAAAAATTTTTGATAACTCTTCTTTTGAAAAAACTGTTTTCATTTCGATACCTTATTTAAAACAACTTCCTTATCGCTGAAGTGAATAAAATCTTTTCCGATTTGCTGATAATTTTCATGACCTTTTCCGGCTATCAACAAAGCGTCACCATCTTGTAGCATATCGATTGCATATTCAATCGCATTTTTTCGATTTCCTACTTCCAATGCGTTTTTACATCCTTCAATAATCATTCTTCTTATTTCTTTTGGAGATTCTCCGCGCGGATTATCATCGGTTACTATAACAATATCTGAAAATTTTTCGGCGATTTCTCCCATTATCTTACGTTTTTGATGGTCGCGTTCTCCTCCGCATCCGAAAACTGTTATTATTCGTTTAGGTTTATGTTCCCGAAGAGATAATATCGAATTTTTTAAAGCATCTGGCGTATGGGCATAGTCGACGTATATGTTCGCGCCATTAAATTGGGTAACTAATTCAAGGCGTCCATTTATCGGATGTACTTTTTCAAGCGCTTCTATTATCGTTTCAATTTTTACTTCCGTAAGATAGCAATTTGCTGCGGCGCAAAGTGAATTATAAACTTGAAATTTTCCGAAAAGCGGCAGATGAAATGAAATTTCTTTTCCGAAAAATGATACGGTAACTAATTGGTGAGTTTGTTTAGCTTTTATATCGATTATTTTTATATCTTTTGCGTTATATCCGTAATCCACGCATAGAATATTCTTTTTTTTTGCTATGGATTTTATGTTTTCCGATTTTTGGTCATCTGCATTGACTACAAATTTTGTATTATTTCTGGCCAGCTCTAAAAATAATCGTTCTTTCGCTTGCCAATACTGTTCCATTGTTTTGTGATAATCCAAATGGTCTTGTGTGAAGTTCGTAAATGCGCAAACGGAAAAAGGAATATAGTCTAAACGATGTTGATTTATTCCGTGACTGGATGCTTCAATCGCGGCAGAAAATTTTTCAGAAGCAGAATCCGATAATGAATGAAAAATCTTGTGTAATTCGATAGATGGAGGGCAAGTTAAAGTGCCTGATAATTTTTGCACACATCCATCTCCATATATAATTCCGAGAGTTCCGACGCTTATTGCATTTTTATCCGCATACTTCCAGATTTGTCGAGTAATATCAACAGTCGAACTTTTGCCGTTAGTCCCTGTAACGGCGACTATATCATCTAAATCACTTTCAAAGAAACGAGAAGCGATATGCGCTAATTCCTTGCGAGCGTTTTTTGTTTGAATAAAGAAAATGCCGTTATGTTGATTTTCTATTTTTTGCTTTTCTTCGGATTCAAAAACTATATATTTTGCCCCATTTGAAATAGCGTCATCTATATATTTTTTTCCATCAATTTTGTTTCCGTTTATCGCAACGAAAAGACAACTATCCGACGCCTTGCGAGAGTCATCGCAAATATCCGATACGAGTAATTTTTCGCTAGTTAAATCGTCATTGTGAGATAGCGTTTCGTTACTTAATAGGTCGCTTAATAATTTCATTTTTTGTTACTTTCTTTCCTTAAAATTTCATGCCAATCAGGTTCTTTATCTTTTTGAACGACTGTAACATTTAACATTGGTCCTATGCGTTTTATGATTTTTCCCGCTGTTGGTGCAGCATTCCATCCTGCTGTTGCGTATCCGAAAGTTTTTGCGCTTGCTTTCGGGTCATCGAGAACAACATACACGGCATACTTTGGTGAAGTCATTGGAAAAGCTCCAATAAATCCGCAATAATTTGAATGCTTCAAGTACCGTCCACCTTTTTGCTTTTCTGCCGTTCCTGATTTTCCACCGACAAGGTATCCAGGAACTTCCGCGAATTTATTTGTTCCTTCTGTTACATTTAATCGAATAAGTGCTTTTATCAAATTTGATGTTTTTTGCGATACAATTCTTTTTCCCATAGGCGGAGTTGCTCTTTTTAAAAGTGTTGGGTTGTTCATAATTCCATCGTTCATTATGCCAGAAAAAACTGTAATAAGGTGCAGCGGACTTACGGCAATTCCATGCCCGTATGATATCGTTATTGCACTTGCTTCTGACCATTGATGCGGAAAAATAGGTTTTTGCGTTTCCAACAATTCGCATGAAACAGCATCGAGCATTCCTATCTTTTTGAAAAACGCTTTTTGATTTGCTGCTCCTATTTCCATTGCGATTCTGCCTGAACCTATATTCGATGAATATTTTAGAATTTCTTCTACTGATAAAAATGTAGCTTTTCCTTTGAAATCATGAACGGTAAATCGGCCCACTTTTAAAGGGAATCTTGCGTCAAATTGAGTGAATGGCGTAATTTTTCCACTTTCCAGAGCCATTGATGTGTTAAAAATTTTTGCTGACGAGCCCGGTTCTATTGCTGAAGAAGTAACCATATTAAAACGGCATTTGTCTTTTGGATCTGCCTTTTTATTCGGGTCGAAATCTGGAAGAGAAACGAGCGAAATTATTTCTCCATTGGCTATATTCATAACAACAGCGGCACCGCCAACCGCATTGAACTCGTTTATGCTTTTTTGCAATTCGTCGCGAACGGCATACTGGATTTTCATATCGATAGAAAGTGAAATGGGATTTGTCGATTCACTCAATGCGTCATCAAAAACTTTTTCGATTCCCGCTATTCCGACATTATCAACATCACTTCCGCCAATTACATGCGATAGCAAATTGCAATCTGGATAAACGCGACGTTCCGTTTTCAAAAAATGCATGCCGGGGATTCCTAGATTTAGGACAGCTTGTTCTTGTTGAGGCGAAAGATTTCGCTTAATCCAAAGAAATTTTTTTGATGATGAAATTTTCTTTTTCAATTCCCTCAAATCGATATCATTAAATACGGAAGATAATTTATTTACGGCTTCGTCAACATCTAATATTTCATGAGGACATGCAAACAATGAAACCGTCGGTAAACTCGTAGCAATAACAACTCCGTTTCTATCCAAAATATCAGCGCGAGAAATTATGTTTGGCGGTAAATAGTTTTTTGAATCGTGATCGTTGCTGTTAAAAACCATTATATAAGCGAGGCGAAAAATGATAACTGCAAAAAGAAATATAAACACGCTTACTGCAAATAATGTACGACGCTTTGCTATTTTTATGTTGCGAAATGCAAGGGAATAAAAATTGTGTCCGACTTCATTAAACATTAATTTTCTTCGTTTTCATTTTGCAGATTTTGTTCAGACAATATTTCATCAACTAATTTTGATAATCTTTTTGTGCGTTTATATTTGCTTTTTTCTGCATGAAATAACTGTGGATCAAATTCTTGTAGTTGCGCAGCTTCCATCTGCCGCATATTTAAATGATGTTTTGCTAAATGCTGAATCCTTTCAGGAGAAGTAAGCGATTTCCATTCAGCTTTTAAAATGTGTTGATTCTTTCTTTCTTCTACTATCGCTTTTTTCGCATGGCGAATCCTATCTTCAATATCAACTACGGAATATTTTAAATAAAATAGCCAAGAACATATCGCACAAGTCAGAAATACGAAAAAAATTGTCGATTTTTTTGTTATCATTACGATTTCCAAAAAAAACAAGGTATTATATCATATAAATGCCGCGAAGTTTAGCGGATCTGGACTTGGGATTAATATTAATTTCATTTTCAGAAGGGATAATCGGCTTTTTATTCAGCAAATGAAAACGCGAATCATTTTTGACGGTCAATGACTTAAAAAAACGCTTTATAATTCGATCTTCAAGGGAATGAAAGCTTACGATAATTATTTTTCCGCCGGGATTTAGAAGCTCGACAGATTCTTGAAGGACTTTTTCAAGTTCTCCGAGTTCGTTATTAACAAAAATTCTGAGTGCCTGAAATGTTTTTGTCGCCGGATCGATTTTTCCTGTTTTTTTCACACATTTTCTGACGATATTTGCTAAATCTTCTGTTGATTTTATCTTATCCAAATTCATTTTTATTGCTTTTGCAATTTTTCTTGAGAACGGTTCTTCTCCGTATAGGTATATGATATCAGCTAATTCTTTTTCCGAGTATTTATGAAGTATATCAAAAGCGTTTTCTTCACATAATCCCATGGACATATCAAGTGGACCATTCAATTTAAACGAAAAACCTCGTTCTGAATTTGATATTTGGAAATTTGAAATTCCTAAATCAAGTACGATTCCGTCTACTTTTGCATTTTTTGAAGAGTCTATTATGGATTTTATTTCACTGAATTTGTTGTGAAAAAATTCAAAACGATTTTTGTATTTCTCAGAAAAATTTGCGGCCATTTCTTTTACAAACGGATCTCGGTCGCATGCGATTACTTTACAATTTGCTGATTCTAAAATTGCTCGAGAATATCCTCCTCCACCGAAAGTTCCATCAAAATAAATAGCTCCGTCTTTGGGCGAAAGAGATGTTATTACTTCATTCAATAATACCGGTATGTGCTCAGTCATATTTTTATGGCTCTAGATCATCATCTTTTTTGATTTTAGTTTCTTTCAAAGAATTATTTTGCAATAAAAACAGAAAAATCAACCTCTCTGCGATTCAATCTATCTTCATTGTCTTTTAAATGCAAGATGTCATTGATTAAACAGTTAAACTTTGCAAAGCGTCTTTTCAGACGCATTAGATACCATTGACGGATGTTTTCTGTGAGCAAATTCATTCGTACTTCATCGCTTTCTGCTGTATCTCCTAACAAGATACATCAAGCACCTAATCCCATTTTGTAAATACAAAAAACTCACCAAGCTAAACTAAAACTTTACCATAATCGACTTTTCGTAATTCCTTATATCATCATTAAATTGTTTTATTGAAGCGTTTTCAATGACAAAAATCGAATTTGCGACACGATTGAGAAAATTCTGATCATGCGTGATAAGTATTACGGCGCCTTTGTATGATGTTAGTGAAGCGATTAGGGATTCTCGCATTTCTATATCAAGATGGTTTGTCGGCTCATCCAAAATCAACAAGTTCGGAGCATCGACAGTCAAGGTTGCAAAAACCAATCTTGAGCGTTCACCTCCCGATAATTCTCCGATTTTTTGAAAAACTTTATCACCGGAAAATCCAAAACGCCCTAGATGACTCCTTATATTTTGTTCATTTTCGCCACTCATAATATCTTTCAAAAAATCAAAAGGAGATTTTTCGGAATTCAACTTTTCAAATAAATCTTGGCGGTAAAATCCTATTTTTAATTTGCCGTCGGCTTCCCTTGTTCCTTTTTTTTGTTTAAGTTCTCCTGCCAAAAATTTTGCGAAAGTCGTTTTACCATTTCCATTTGCGCCGACAATTGCTATACGATCATCATTCATAATTGTTCCGGAAATATTTTTCAAAACGACTTTATCGCCGTAACCAAGAAATACCCTATCATACGTAAGAATATTTGATTGAAGTACATATCGAGGTTCGGGAAAATTAAAAGCGACCGTAGGATCGTCCGAATCAACTGGCAGAAACTTTATTTTTGCAATTGATTTTAATCGACTCTGAGCCTGTTTCGCTTTAGTGGCTTTATATTGAAATCGTTCGACAAAAGCCATCATATGTTTGCGTTTCGCTTCCATCTTTGCGTTGTATTCTTCGGCATTTTTCTGTTTCATCGAACGCGTATCAATAAAAGTATCAAAATTGCCGCTATATTTTGTAATTTTGTGGTTTTTTAGATGAAAAATTGTGTCTACAGTCTCGTTTAAAAAATCGCGGTCGTGCGATATTAAAATAAAACTTTTCGGATAGCTTTTTAAAAACTTTTTTAACCATGAAGATGTTTCCAGATCCAAATGATTGGTCGGTTCATCCAATAGTAATAAATCGGGTTCTTGAAATAAGATTGCTCCTAAAGCGACTCGCATACGAAATCCGCCCGAAAAACTGCTCAGAGGGCGATTTTGCGCTTCCTCATCAAAGCCAAGGCCATACAAAACAACGGCAGCGCGCGATTCTGCGTCAAAAGCTTTTATCGCTATCAATTTGTCGTATATTTCCGCCATTTTTTCCGGAGCATCTGCATTTTCTTCCAACTCTTTGAGTAATTTTGTTCGCTGTTTATCTTGAGAAAGAAGAAATTCGCGCGGAGTAAGATTGCCGTCCGGCATTTCCTGCTTTACAGATAACACAATTTTGCCGTTTTCTTTTTGGATTTTACCGCTGTCGTGTTCCAATTCTTCCAGAATTACTTTTAGAAGAGTAGATTTTCCGCTTCCATTACGTCCGACAAGCCCTGCATGCTGACGACCATCTATATGCAAAGAAACATCTTCGAGAATGGGTTTCCCAGCAATACTGAAATTGATATTTTGTAGCGTCAACATTTCAATGAACTTCTGTAAACTTAAAAAATTGACTCATTATAATTTATTTAAGTTGGTTAAGCAT
>CADBNZ010000048.1 GCA_902796155.1 uncultured Pseudomonadota bacterium | reverse complement strand
TTCTGAATGCCGCCGTGGCTCAGTGGTAGAGCACATCCTTGGTAAGGATGGGGTCGTGAGTCCGATTCTCACCGGCGGCACCATGTGATTTTTGTTCGCGTATATTGTGTTGTTATTCGAGGCGTTTAAATATGATTTCCGGTTTTGATTACGTAAAGTCTAATGGTTTGAAAAAGGTATTAGCGCTTATTGTTGACGGAACACCGAGAGATTTATCTGCGACATTCTCAGAAACAGCAAAAGTTGAAGCGATTACTAAAGAGCATCCTTTAGGATTGGAAATTATGCGGCATACAACAGCTCACATAATGGCGCAAGCTATAAAGGAGCTGTATCCTAGTGCAAAAATCGCTATCGGCCCTGTAATAGAAGATGGTTTTTATTACGATATTTCATGCGAACATCGTTTTACTCCTGATGATTTTCCAGCAATTGAGAAAAAAATGCGGGAAATTATAAAGGCGGATTATAAAATTACACGAGAAGTAGTCAGCAAAAATGATGCTATCAAATTTTTTAAGGACAAAGACGAGCCATTTAAAGTCGAATTGATACAAGATTTAGATGTTACAGAAGTAAGTTTATATCATCATGAGGATAAATTTACGGATTTATGCCGTGGTCCTCATTTGCCGAAAACAGGAATGGCCTCTGCTCATTTCGAAATAATGAAAACGGCGGGAGCTTATTGGCGCGGCGATTCAAATCGCGAAATGCTTCAGCGCTTATACGCTACGTCGTGGTTTTCAAAAGAGGAGCTGGACAATTATATAACGCTTTTGGAAGAAGCGGAAAAAAGAGATCATCGAAAAATCGGAAGAGAAATGGATTTGTTCCATCTTCAAGAGGAGGCATCGGGCTCTGTTTTTTGGCATCCGCGCGGATGGACGTTGTATCGCACTTTACGCAATTATGTCAGGAAGCGACTTATGAAGGATGGGTACGTTGAAGTATGCACTCCTCAAATGGTCGACAAAGTTTTGTGGGAGCAATCGGGGCATTGGGAAAAATTCCGCCAAAATATGTTTATATCGGAGTCGGAAGAGAAAACTTTAGCGATAAAACCAATGAATTGCCCTTGCCATATTCAAATTTTTAAACAAGGAACGAAAAGTTATCGTGATTTGCCGTTGCGTATGGCGGAGTTCGGTTGTTGCCATCGTAATGAGCCGTCTGGGTCATTGTATGGTACAATGAGAGTGCGTTCATTTGTGCAAGATGATGCTCATATTTTCTGTATGCCAGAGCAGATTAACTCTGAAACGAAAAAATTCTGCAATTTGCTTTCAAAAATTTATAAAGATTTGGGGTTTGAAAAATTTTCTGTGAAATTTTCCGATCGTCCTGAAAAAAGAGTCGGTTCGGATGAGATTTGGGACCTTGCGGAGGACTTATTACAAAAGGCAGTGCGCGAAGTCGGTCTTGATTACACAATAAATAAAGGTGAAGGGGCATTCTACGGTCCGAAATTGGAGTTCGTGCTGAAAGATAAACTGAATCGCGATTGGCAATGCGGAACTTTTCAAGTCGATTTCAATCTTCCTGAGCGTTTAGGCGCATGGTATACGGGAGAAGATGGCGAAAAACATCATCCTATAATGTTACATAGGGCGGTTTTGGGATCTTTGGAGAGATTTATCGGTATTCTTTTGGAACATTATGCCGGAAAGCTTCCTATGTGGTTGGCTCCTGTTCAAATTGTAGTTGCAACAATCACGAATGATTACGATGATTATGGGAAAAAATTCTATGACGCATTAACTGAAGCAGGAATCAGAGCAGAATTTGATGTGAGAGCGGAAAAAATTTCATATAAAATTAGGAATCATTCTGTTGAAAAAATTCCTATGATGGCTATCATCGGCGAAAATGAAAAAAGTAATGGTACAATTACTTTAAGAAAAATGGATGGCTCTCAAGAAAATTTGGCTTTCGATGGCGCAATAGATTTGCTGAAGAAAACTTGCGCAGAGCCGGCATAAATAATCTGCTGGAAGAAAAAAATAGTCCGAACACAGATCATCAAAAGCGTATGTTATGGTGTGGATAACAAAGCTGTGATGGTGGTGCTTTATTTTGCTAATAGCCAAATGAGCATAGAAAGTAATTTATTTTTTGTTATATTCCATATAATGTCCGCATCCTGAGGCAGGTCCATTGTATTCTGAATCTACAAAAATTATAAGATCTTGTCTAAAAAGGTTGTTAAATGAGTTTGAATTTTTTTGAACTGTAAATGCCAGATTGTAATTTTTTCTTTTTTAAAAAACAAATTTTAGTTGTTGCCAATGACACATTTGTATGATATATTCCTACTACAAAGATAGATACGGAGTATTTGATGAAACCATTTTCATTATTTTTAGCATTGGGAAGTTCTTTTGTGATATCAGTAGCTATGGCGGCCGATTGCCATTTGGTACCTGATTCTTCGTTAGAGCAGATTCGGAATACGGCCTCTCCTCTAAGTGAGGCAGTTAATGTCGAGCTCACTTTTAAGGAAGGAGATGATGAAAAACTGGCGAAAATAATAGAAGGGGATAATGTAGAAAGATTGCAGAAAATATCGGATTCGTATATGAATTATAGGATGAAAGTTGTTTCTAGTAATCTGCCTGATTTCGGTTTTGGTTTTTCGATGAAGGGTCTTCCAATTATACACTATGCGGCCATGTGCAAGGCGTTACGGTGTTTTAAATTTCTCTTGTTAAACGGAGCAAATCCAAGAGAATTGGTATCTTTTTCTATGATACCGATGACTCCGAATATGCGTATCAATCTTGATTGTGTGTCCTTTGCAGGTTTTGGTGGCGAGCTTGAGATATTAAAAATTTTGGAAGAGCGAGGCATGGATTGCCGTCGTAATCTTGGATTCTGGTTTTTGGCTGGTTTAGCCCATCAGAATGTACTCCTTAATAAACTTCTTAAAAAAGTATATTATGATCAAGGTTATCAATGCCTAAATATGGTGCTATTCGGCATAATAATGGGCAATTATGTAAAAGAATTCACTACTCAGAAACCAGGCTTTGCTTGGTGGGGAAAAGTAATACAAGAAGCACAGAAAAATGATTTACCTTTCAACGATTTGCTTTGTGTCGCAGTAAGGCGGGATCAGGATAAAATAGGTGAGTGGCTAGTTACCAAAGGAGCGGATATTAATGCTGAATATCAAATTGATAGATCCCTGCTGATGCTTGCTGTAGAATGGAATAGCAGCAAAATGTTTGATATTCTGATCGAAGCAGGCGCCAATGTTAACTTTGGAAGTATTTATGGAGATAGGCCATTGCATGCGGCTTCCGTTGGTAAAATAGAGATGTTTAAAACTTTAATTAGCAAAAATTAGCAAAGGGGCTGATATTAGTGTTAGCGATAGCTCCTATATGACTCCTCTGCATATAGCCGCTATGAATGGTAGTCTTGAAATCGCCGATATTTTAATTACAAAAAATGCCGATGTTAATGCTCCAGGTCCTATACTTCAAACACCATTGCATTGTGCTGCTACTAAGGATATGGTCGAATTCCTAATTAGTAAAGGGGCAAAAGTCAATGTTAGAGATGGACTTGGCAGAACTCCATTGCATTGCGCTGCTGAATATGGTTTTCCTATAGAGGTATGTGCAGCTCTTATAAAAGCAGGTGCGGATATTCATGCTAAGGATGAGAATGGTAGGACTCCATTTGATATCGCCAGTGAATTTGGTGCTAGTTCGGAAGTGTTGGATATATTAAATCCTCAAGGTGCGAATCATAGTGTAATTTCAGAGCAATCTGAGCAGTAGAAAGTTTTGTAGCGCCTTTTTTTCTTGTATAAGATCTTTTAAAATTGTACGAAGTCAGCAAATAGAGCGTCTATGGCGCTCTATTTTTAATTAATTTGACGAGACATTCCAGATTTTTATTACGCAATTATCTCGAAATTGGCTTTTATAAACTACAATATTTCGATAAAATAACGCTGTAGTTTGTAAGTGTTGTGTTTGTATTATGTCCATGTCTTTTGATGATACTAATAAGTACAATTTTTTCGATCTTTTTCCATTTGCTGTTTTAAATCCGCAAATTGCGTTGCTTTCATATCTGAAAGTAGGAGAAAAAATGGCGCAGCAGCCGAAAAAAATGGAGGCGGCTCAGCAAGATCTTTTAGATCGCCTTCTTGAATTGCAAAAGAACTTTGTGAAGGAAATTTGCAAAGATGATGATGAAAAAAATTGTATAGATCTTGAATACAATAAAAACGAGAAAAAATTTGAGGATAATCCTTTTGAAAATCATCCTGTTATGAAGTTTTCGAAAAAATTTCATGAGACCGTCAGTGATTGGCTGCTTGATACGCTCGATGATGTCGAAAATGTCGATGAAAGAACCATGCACAGCGCGAAATTTTTTCTCAAGCAATATATCGATTTGATGTCTCCAAAAAATTTCCCCTTTTTGAATCCGACTTTTTTGCAAACCACCATGGATACATACGGAGAAAATATTCGCAATGGTTTGGATTTATTGCTCAACGATATGAAAAACGGAACAATTACGACAAATGATCGTTCGAAATTTAAAATCGGAGAAAATATTGCGACGACTCCTGGAAAGGTCATATACCAAAATGATCTTATAGAGCTAATTCAGTATTCACCGACGACTGAAAAAGTTTATGCAAAGCCTATATTGTTCGTTCCGCCATGGATAAATAAGTTTTATATATTGGATTTGACGCCTGAAACTTCTTTTGTTAAATAGTTGGTGGACAAAGGCTTTACCGTGTTCATGATATCTTGGGTAAATCCTGATAAGCGCCATAGAAATAAAGGATTTGGTGACTATATTGTAGAAGGCTTGATTGATTCGATTGATAAAATACAGGAAGTTACGAATACAAAGTCTTTGCATACTCTTGGATATTGTGTCGGCGGAACCTTAATTTCATCTTTGCTTGCTTATCTTGCGAGTTCTAATTGTACACGTCGTCCGAAAGCCAAAATTGAATCGGCTACTTTGCTGACTACTCTGCTTGATTTCGATCAAGCCGGCGATATGGCTATATTTATGGCGGAAAACTACCTCGATGCTATTAATGCGCAATTACATGAACGCGGATATCTCGATGGCCAAATAGTGTTTAATACATTCAGCACATTAAAAGCAAACGACATGATTTGGAGATATTTTGTTGACAGTTATATGCTCGGCAAAAAGCCTATTGCTCATGAAATTTTGTTTTGGAACTCGGATCCGACAAATTTAACTGAAGCGATGCAAAAGTTCCTTTCGAAAGATCTTTACAGAGATAATTTGCTTAAAACAGGAGCGCTAAAAGTTCTCAATGTGCCTTTGAACTTAAAACTTATTGACACACCTTTATATATGATTTCAATGCAAAAAGATCATTTGGTGCCTTGGAAAGCAACTTTTGATGGCATGAAGTTATTTAACAGCAAAATAAGATTTGTTTTGGGAGGTTCTGGGCATGTGGCCGGATCGATAAACCCTCCGCAAAGAAATAAATACTGCTACTGGGTTAATGATAAAGTCATAGATGATGCCGAAAAATGGTTTGAAACCGCGACCAAATTTGCCGGATCTTGGTGGAACGACTGGCTGAAATGGATTACGCCAATGATGGGCGAAATGATTGCGCCAAAACCGATTGGAAAATCTTTGCGAAATGCCCCGGGGATATACGTTAATAACCAAATCGAAGAATCAGATAATAAATCGGATAGTAAAAAAGAATAATTTTATGAGCAGCGATAACGATAAAAATGAAGATTGTATTTTCTGCAAAATAGTTGCGGGCAAAAGTCCTATACATAAGATTTGGGAAGATGAAGAACACTTGGCTTTTCTTTCAATATATCCAAATACGCTTGGAGCATCGGTAGTTATTCCGAAAAAACATTTCCAAAGTTACGCTTTTCATATGCCCGATGATGAATTAGCAAAATTAACGATTAAGGCGGGAATTGTCGGACGTTTGTTGGATGCCGCTTTTGAAGATGTTGCAAGAACTGCTTTAGTTTACGAAGGATTCGGCATAAATCACGTTCACGCGAAACTTTTCCCTTTGCATTATACGAATCAAGAAAACTGGACACCGATACATACCGATTACAATAAGTATTTCGATCATTATGAAGGCTATGTCTCATCGCATGAATATCATGGTCCGAATCCTGACTTGACAGCATTAGCTGAAAGAATTAGAAATGTTGCAAAGAATTTAAATTAATAGATTTTTGCAAAAATATGGGAACACTGACGCTTACAAAAAATAAAGCAAATTTGATATTTGCTTTTTTAATTCTTGCTGCATCAATAATAATTTTATGGAATGCTAAGTGGACATTGGGTGATGATAACCAATTTATTACAACTACAGCTATTGGTTTACCAGTATACGGTTGGTGTGGTAGCGGTCGTTTTTTTCCATTAGGTCTGTTTGATTGCTCTATATTGTTATTTGTTCCATTTGGTAATACTGCCATTGCACATTTGCTCTATAGTTGCATCCTGATGATAGGCTCATCGATATTGTTTTTTAACTTATTAAAAAAAATAACAGGCCATGATTACTTATCTAGTTTATTATCAATAATATTATTGTTTTTTTCTGCTTCATTTTTACAACTGCATATGAGCTGTTTTTATCCTGAAAGGATTATATTTTTTCTTTCATCTATAATAATGTTTTGTCTTTGGATGGCGGAATATAGACACAAAACAAAGTATTATGTATTTGCATTTATATCTTCTGTTTATATGACATATACTAAAGAACCAATTTTTGTTGCTTTGGGAATAATGGCTTTAGTGGAATTGGTATTTAATGAAAAACTAAGGATGGGGGTATCAGATAATAAGAAAAAATATTTTATATAATGATTCTTATTAATTGTTTTATTTTCGTTTTATTTTATGCGTATTTCTGGTTTTAAAATCCACCGGCAGAAATTTATGGTAGTGATAGAAAACATGATATATTTACTACTATTTTGACCCTCTTGAGAAGAGAGCCATATCTTTTATTCGCTATAATTTTAAGCATACTCAAGGTTAGTTCAATCCTTTTTAAAAAGGATAAAAAGCAGTTAATTATTGATTCATTTCTGTTCGCTGGAATTGGATATGCATGTGTTATATTTATTCTTGGTTTTATCCACGCTTATTATATCTTTCCTGCTGTCTGTTTTTCTCTACCAGCATTCGCGTATCAGCTACATAAATTAAAAGAAAAAAAATATCTCAATGTAATATGTTGATTATTTTGATGATACCAATTCTTACTATTTCTACAATAAGATCAGTTAGAGAAGTTAAGAAAAATCTTAGATTAAGATCAGGAGATATGCCTGCTATTGAGTATCTCGTAAATCAATGTAGAAAAGGTACAAAACTAACCTTTTTTACAACCGAAACTGATGATTGGTGTGTTGCTTTTACTTTAAATGCTATGAAACATATTTTTAACGTAAAAAATATACCATACAGTATTGTAAGTAAAAAAGATGACATTTCAGATAATCAGATTGTGATAATTCCAGCGGGACAGAAAGATCAAAATTTCTTAGATCAAAAAATGAAGAATTTCTATTTGTATTATCGTTCATTATATATAGACATATATATTCGTAGAAATATTTATAAATAATAAGCTACTTTATTAAAGATTTTTCATTTATTTTCTGCCAAAAATATCTCTTGTACTGTTCGAAATGGCTTTTTTCTTGTAGTATGTATGAAGCGTATGTCGTATATAAATACGCGACTCACCATGATAGTGGAGTTTTTATGTCTGAAGATAGTCCTGTAGTTTCGTTTGAAAAAGTTATGGTGCATTATAAAGATGGCGCGCCGATACTTAGTGATATTTCTTTATCGTTCAAGAAGAAATCGTTTTCTTTTATAACAGGAGCGAGTGGGGCAGGGAAGACTACCTTTATGCGTTTGCTTTATGCGGGAATAAAACCGTCATCAGGAAAGTTAACGGTATTTGGTAAGGATATTTCATCAATATCGGGAGATGAACTTTGTAGACTGCGACAAAAAATCGGGGTTGTGTTTCAAGATTTTAATTTGCTCAATTATTTAACAGTTCTTGAGAATGTCGCGCTTCCATTGAAGGTTATAGGTGAGCCAATAGACAGTCGTTTAGTTCAAGCAAAGGAAATTTTAGATTGGGTTGGTTTAGGAAATTGCTTTAATGCGTATCCTGATACACTTTCTGGTGGACAAAAGCAGCGTATCGCTATTGCTCGCGCCGTTATTACTCGTCCGGAAATTTTGCTGGCAGATGAACCGACAGGAAACGTCGACGATCAGATCGCAAATAAACTAATGAACCTATTTTCGGGTATGTATAAGATGGGTACTTGTGTAATTATAGCAACACATAGTCGCCGTTTCGTTGAGTCGTTTAATTATGGCGAATTGCATATAGAGAATGGTAAAATTATAAGAAAAAGGTAGTTTTTATGTCTTTATCATTAAAAAGTGACAGCGATTTTAATTTTGATGGAGATAAAATCAATAGTTTTGTTCCATTTATAATCGGTTTTCTCATGTATTCGGTGACAATCGCGATTATGAGTGCATTTTTTACGCATCAATTGACGTCAGAGTGGAGTAGCGCTCTAAACGGACATATGACAATTGAATTTCAATCTAACGTTGTGGGTGAAGGTGAAGCTCTTACGGAAAAACAAAAAGAAGAAGTTCGCAAAATAATAGAAAATACGGCTGGAATAAAGCATGTAAAAAAACTTCAAGAAGCCGAAATTTTGAAAATACTTGAACCATGGCTTAACAGTACGTCTATTCCTGATGATTTTCCTTTCCCTACGATTTTTGATGTAGAATCAGACGCGCAAACGAAAATTGATTTGCTGCTATTAACTGAGAAATTATCAAAGGTTTCACCGGGAGTTAAAATACATGACCATGCAAATTGGTATGCGCCAATATTAAAAGTAAGTGATGGATTATTTTTCTTCGCGATTTTGTTATCGGTTTTAATATTTTGTACGGTCTGCGCAACGGTCATATTTATAACGAAGCATACCCTCAAATCTCATGAAGATGTTGTGAGAATATTGCAACTAATAGGTGCAAACAATTTTTATATCGCTTCACAATTTAAGCAATACTATTTTTCTATAGGATTGAAGGCGTCGTTATTGTCGATAGCTTTAAGTCTGGTAACTATAGCCAGGGTATTCTTTATATATCCGGAAATTTCTGTCCGTTCTATGTTCGAATACGGAGGAATTTTACTGATAATTCCCATAGTCGCAACTGTAATTTTTATGATTACATCTAAAAATTCCGTGATGTATTTCTTAAGTGAAGATAAATGGGTAAATTAATGCGAGCTCTTCTGATTTCTTTAGGAGGAGTAATTGCAATTTGGTGTTTGTCATTTGGATTTTTTATAATAGATGCAGTTTCTTTTAAAGAAATTGCGCAAGAACAATGCGATAATGTCGTTGTTTTAACTGGTGGAAAAAACAGAATACGTCATGCGTTGCAATCGATAAAAACCAATCAGCCGAAAAATATATTTATTTCCGGGGTATATGCGAAAACAACTTTAAATGACATTTTAGGAGAGGATGAGAACAAAGAAGATGTCAATTTTATTCTCGGAAAGAAAGCGAAAAATACTTTTGAGAACGCAGATGAAATTGATAATTGGGTTAAAATTAACGGAGTTGAAACAATAGTTTTGATAACATCAGACTATCATATGCGAAGAAGTATTCTTGCTTTAACTCACAAAAACAAAAATGTAAAAATTATTCCTTGCGCCTCGAAGAGCAAATTTAATTTTTATTTTTTTAAGATATGTGTTAAAGAGTTCCATAAAACTATATATGTATATTTAAAATTTTTGTTCGACGATTTTAAAGGCTAAAATATGTTGAAAATTATCAGATCGATTGTTTTTAATGTTCTATTTTTTTCAACAATGTTTGTTTTTCTCTTATTCGGAATGTTACTTCTTCCTTTTGAGCGGAAATATACTTTTATTTTTTGGTATTATTTTTCAACTACCTTGGATTTTTTAATTCAAAAAGTCGCAGGTATTACATATACGATAGAATATGAAGGCGATCCGATAAATTCTCCGGCAATATATGCGGTAAGGCATGAATCGACGTGGGAAACTTTGGTTTTAATACGACATTTTTATCAGCCTATCTTTATATTAAAGAAAGAATTGTTGTTGATTCCTTGTTTCGGAGCTTTATCTAAAAAAGCGGGCGCAATTGATGTCGACAGAGAAAATGGCGTAAAAGCTTTGCTCGATACGGTGAAAAGAGTAGAGCAGGCTATTGCTGCAGGGCATTCTGTTGTAATGTTTCCAGAAGGAACGCGCGTAAAACATGGTGAGCATGCTGAAATAAAAAGAGGTATCGCTTTGTTTTATAAAAAATGCAATTGCCCTGTGATTCCAGTAGTGCACGATTCAGGAAAATTTTGGCGTCGTAGAAGTTTTTTGAAATATCCAGGCAATATTACGGTAAGATTTCTAAAACCGATAGAACCGGGATTGTCGCAAGATGAATTTATGAAACGCTTGAATGAAGTGTTTTATTCCGCAGTAGATGATTTAAATAAAATAATATGAAATTCGATGGAAAATTTAGCGAGTCATCACGGAGATGGCTCGACAGGCAAAAGAGAGATCCGTATGTAAAGAAGGCGGTTAGTGAAGGATATCGCTCGCGGGCTGCTTATAAGCTCATTGAAATTGATGATAAATTCCATCTCATAAAAAACGCGAAAACAATTGTAGATATTGGGGCGGCTCCTGGAGGCTGGAGTCAGGTTTTAGCAGAAAGATCTGCGGCGGATACGAAAATTGCGGCGATAGATCTTTTAAAATTTAATCCGATTGGTGATAAAGTGCATCAATTTTTCGGCGATTTCGAAAACGAAGATTTGCAGAAAAAAATAGTCGAATATCTTGGTGATAATGCAAATCTTGTGGTTTCCGATATGGCTCCCGCTACGCTCGGCCATCGTCAAAGTGATCATCTTCGTATTATGGGATTAGTTGAGAGCGCATATTTTTTTGCTCAGCAAGTTTTGAAAAAGGGAGGTTCTTTTGTCGCAAAAATTTTTCAGGGCGGTGAGGAGAAAAATTTTTTTGATAAATTAAAGCATGAGTTTCAAACTGCAAAATTTTTCAAGCCAAAAGCCAGTCGAAGTGAGTCTGTTGAGATATATGTTGTAGCAATTGGTTATAAAGGAGAATCCAATTGAAATTAGGTGCGAAAGTCCGATCTGCGATTATTTTATTGGATACTTTTTTCGAGTCTGCTGCTCCATTCGATATAATTATGGCGAAATATTTTAGAGTCAACAAATGGATAGGTTCGCATGAACGTAGGGAAATTGCGGAATTTTGTTATTCGATATTCAGAAAATACGAAACGATAAAATTTCTTACATCAAAAATAACGAATAATTTTGGACGTTTTTTTGTTCTGGCTTATCTAAAAAAATTTGAATTAATTGATAATGAAAAAATACACGAAATTTTCTCAGAGAAAGAGTTTGAAGTACCAAAGTTAACTGACTTTGAACACAAATTTATAAAATCTCTGGATAGTTGCGCAGATTTACCAAAAAATGCTTTGCTAAATTATCCAATTTGGATGGATGCATATTTTAAACGAGCTTTTTCCAAAAATCTTGAAGAAGAAATGCTTGCGTTAAATGAAAAAGCAAGTGTAGATCTTAGAGTGAATACATTAAAGTCTTCCAGAGATGAAGTTATAAAATTGCTTAGCGACTTTTCTGTTGAAAAAGGAAAATTATCCGAAAACTGCATACGAATTTTGAGTGGAAGAATAGGCAGAAATCATTCGGTGATAAAAAACGGTTTTGCGGAAATCCAAGATGAAGGTTCGTAATTAATTGCTGAGATTTGTCGAGTTTCGTCAAAGGACACTGTCATAGATTTTTGCGCCGGAGCAGGAGGGAAAACACTCGCTATTGCTGCAGCAATGAGGAACAAAGGACGAATTTTCGCGTTGGATAAATATCCAGAGAGATTAGAAAATGCGAAATTACGTTTCAAAAGAGCGGAAGTAAATAACGTGACATGCCAAGAAATAAATGGCAAATGGTTGAAGCGCCATAAAGAATGCGCTGATGTCGTTTTGGTGGATGCTCCTTGCTCAGGAACTGGAACTTGGCGGCGGAATCCTGATATGCGAGCGAAATTTCAACAGAAAGATTTGGATGAGTTGACCGAAGTTCAAGCGCAAATTTTAGAAACAGCTTCAATGCTGGTAAAGAAAAACGGCCGATTGATTTATTCTACTTGTTCGGTTTTGTTGGAAGAAAATGACGAGCAAATCGAATGTTTTTTGCGAAAATTTCCTAATTTCAAGAGAATAAAAGTGACTTTATCTGCTAAAGAAAACGTTATAGATGGATATTATTTGAGATTATCTCCTTTTCGTAATGGTACAGATGGATTTTTCGCTGCATGCTTGGAGCGAGTCGAATGAGCATTCAAGAAAACTTTACCGATGACAGCATTTTAAACGGAAAAATTTTGTTACGACAGCCGAAAAAGGGATACCGTGTCGCGATTGATCCGATTATTTTAGCTTCACTTATAGAACCTAAAGATAATCAAGAAATTCTTGATGTAGGCTGCGGAGTAGGTGCCATTTCTTTGATTTTAAAAAGAAAAAACAGAAGTGCAAAAATTACGGCAATAGATATTGATGAAAATATGTGTGAATTGTGCCGTTATAATTCGGAAAAAAATTCTCTCGAATTAAATGTGAGAAACATTGGTATAGAAAGTATGCCAAGAGAAAATTTATACGATATTATTGTAACAAATCCTCCTTTTTTTTCAAAAGAATCATCTCGCGTTTCGGCAACAAAAGAATTAGCGAATTTTGAAACGATGGAACTTTCTGAATGGATTTCTTTATGTCTGAATCTATTGAAAAATAAAGGACACTTCTCGATTATACATGACACCTCGAGAATAGGAGATATACTCGCAGCTATAAAAGGCCGAGCTGGAGCGGCAGAAGTAATTCCTATATTTTCAAAGGAAAATAAAGAAGCCATACGCGTTGTAGTAAAGTGCGTCAAGGGAAGCTTCAGCAAAACAAAAATACATCGTGGAATTGTTATGCATTCTGAAGACGGCAAATATTCCGAAGTCGCGAAAAAAATTTTGGATGAAGCAAAGTTCTATTAAAAATTATGCAGATGCATTTATATATAGTGGAGTAATTTTGGAATTTGCACTAATTCCTTCTGAAAAATTGAGAAGATATTTTGCATTTCTGAAATCTGAAATTTCTTTATAAGTAATCGTGCTATCAATTATTAATTGATGAATTTCCGGAATATTTTCGCCAACTAAAATGTCGCATCCATCTGCTTTTTTTATAACATTTTCGTAAGAAGATACTCCGATTTCTTCTTGTCCATTTTTTATTTTTTGGAAATACGTTTGGTTTTTTTCGCTCCTTATAATTATAAGCCGATTATTTTTTTCAGCGACAATATGATCTATTACATCGAAGTAACTTATGCTTGCAGACGGAATTTTCAGAGTCATAGCAATGGCTTTTGCTAAACTTTGCGCAGTTCGGATTCCTGTAAAAGATCCTGGTCCCGATGCTGTTATTATTTCTTCTATCTTTTTGATTTCTATGGCATTTTTTTTAATAAGATTTTGAAGAAAAAATGCCAAATTTGTTGCCGCGTCTACATATTCATTAATTTGAAAAATTTGGTTTTGATAAGATATCGCAATTGAACAACGTTTTAAACATGCGGTTATTGCTATAACATTTTTCATTGCTCTTTAAATCCTAGCTGACCATTATCAAACGCAAGAGTAATTTTTTTGTTGAGAAAATCCAAAGCGTATTTTCCGAAAATTTCTTTTCGCCATCCATGAAGGCATCGGATATCCATATCAGATTTTTTTAAATCGTTAGCTAATTTTTCCAGTTCATTTGTAGTTGCTATAATCATTGGAGCAATATTGTTTTTTATAGAGCATATTTTCAAAATTAACTTCAATGCACCTACAACAGGTGTATGTTTTATGTAGTCAGGAATATCCTCCGGAACAATTTCTTTCGCGAACATCAAAAAATCTCGAAAATCATTGTTAATCAGACCGCGATATTTCAGCATTTTATTGATGTAATGTTTTCCTTTTTTGCATATACGTTTTATAGCGTTTTCATCTGCTATGATTTTTGCATCGATATTTTTTTCTTTTGCTCTATTTTCTATCCATTCATGTAATTGACGGAAAATTTTGGCGTTTTCATTATCGCTGTTTACTCGAGTTTGTTCTAAAATTTTCATTTCGGGAATCAGCCAATCAATACGTTTCAACTCTTCGAGCTTCTGCAACTGCTTTTTATATATTTCTCGCAGAAAAGTTACATCTTCAACGGAGTATTTTATTTGTTTTTTGTTTAAAGGACGTTTTTTCCAATCGCTCAATGAATAATCTTTGTTGAGTTTTTTACCAACGTATTTGAAAACAATAGACTGATAACTGATCTGCTCTTTTGCGGACAAAAGCATTTCGTATGATTGGGTATCGTAAATATTTTTTAAATGAATATTCGAATTATGCAGAATTTCGATATCTTGGATAGCCGAATGAAATATTTTCGGTAGTTTTTCATTCGTGAAAATCTCGTTTAAAAATGAAATATCTATATCTAATGGATCGATTACAAAAACATTTTCAAAGGTCGCAATTTGTACCAAGCATAATAGGGGCTGTTCCAAATTTTCTCTTATAAACTCTGTATCAACTGTTATAAATTTCTCCTCTGCGGGAGATTTTGCAATATCTTCTCCTAATATTTTCAAAAACAGCTGAATAGATTTATCAGAATCAATTAAATGTATCACTCAAAACTCTTTTACATGCCGTTTCCATATGCGGAAGAAATGCTTTTATATCATCGACTTCTATTGTCGGGCCCATCCACATGCGAAGATGTGGCTCTGTGGATATATGTCCCAAAAAATCGTGTCCTGTATTTTCTTTTTCGCATATCGCTACGATTTTTTTCAAAAAATCCCATTTTTCGGAAGTCGATAAATTTTGATACCGCTGATCAGATATATCAAAACAGGCGATATGGTGTGCACGCTCGCTTTCTTTTACCAAAAATTTGCAAAGAGTCTGTTGGGATATCCATTGTTTTACAAAAGCATAATTTTCTTCGATTCGTTGAATTAATGCATTTAGCCCGCCCAAGTTTTCTGCCCAAACCATGGCTTCATAAAAATCTTCTATACATAACATTGATGGAGTATTTATCAGATAGCCTTTAAAAAGATCGAAATTAACTTTTTTGTTTGATGCTATTCTAAAAATTCTAGGTATAGGCCAAGATGGTTTATAACTTTCCAGGCGTTCGATTGCTCTCGGACTTAATACGATCGTCCCCAATCCTGCTTCTCCTCCAAGCGCTTTTTGCCATGAAAATGCAGTGGCATCTAATTTTGACCACGCTAAATCGCATGCGAAAGCCGCAGAAGTCGCATCGCATATTGTTAATCCTGTTCGATCATCTTTAATCCAATCAGCATTATAAAACGAGGCGCCGGAAGTCGTAGATGTCCAGCAAAAAACTAAATCTCGGTTCGAATCTACTTCTTTCGTATCGCATAAATTAGGAAAATTATTTGTGAAAACGCGAACATCTTTCAAACAAAGTTCATTTTGTATATCGTTAGTCCAAACTTTTCCGAAATTGCAGCTTGCAAAAGTATCGACGCCTCTTTCTCCTAACAAAGTCCACAGAAGAGCTTCCATTGCTCCTGTGTTGGACCCACTCAAAATTCCGATAAAATAATCGCTCGGAATTTGCAAAATTTTGCGCATAAGATCGATTGTTTGCTGGATTTTTCCCAATCCATCACGTGATCTATGTGAACGACCGAGCAGTTTTTCGGAAGGGCAAGTCCAGTTGTGATGCTTTGCGCATGGTCCAGATGAAAAATTCGTATTTTTTGAATCCATTATTAATTCCAACTTTTTGAAACATCCAAACGATACAAAAAAATAGGTTGTTTTTCAAGGTGAGCGGAAGTTTCGAATGCTTGTATTTTCAATGTGAAAGGAATATTATTCGTCAGTGTTCGTTAATATTAGTGAATAGATATTGAAAAGAGTAGAGAAGGGAAAATGGCTCAAAAATTTTTACCACTTTCAAGACCGACAATAAGTGATGTTACTATAGATGAGGTCGTGAATGTTTTGAAATCTGGTTGGTTAGCTACTGGGCCACTTTGTCAGCGATTTGAAAAAGAACTGAGTGAATATTTCGACGGTCGTACTGCTCTTTGTTTTACTTCTGCGACAGCGGGGTTAAAAGCGGCTCTTATGGCGATAGGAATAAAGCCAGGAGATGAGATAATAACGACTTCATTGACTTTTGCGGCAACTGCTAATGTTATTGCAATGCTGGGAGCTAAGCCTGTTTTTGTTGATATTGAGCGGGATTCATTTAATATTGATCCGAACAAAATCAGAGAAGCGTGTACAGATAAAACAAAGGCTATTATGCCTGTCCATTATGCTGGATTATCCGTCGGTTTGGATCCTATATATGAAATAGCAAAAGAAAAAAATCTCAGAGTTATTGAAGATGCCGCACACGCTATGGGCTCTTCTTATAAAAATCGGAAAATCGGTACTTTTGGCGATATTCAGGTATTCAGTTTCCATCCGATTAAGAATATGACCTCGGGAGAGGGTGGTTGTGTTGTCTTTGATTCCGGTTTGCAAAAAGAGAAGAAAACACTTGAACTGCAAAGATTCCACGGTATTGATAGGTCGATTTGGGACAGATTCTCGAAAACCGCAAGCTGCTATTACGATGTGGTTATGCCAGGTGAAAAGAGCAATATGTCTGACTTGCAAGCGGCAATTGGTCTGCATCAATTACACGAACTTGAGGGAATGAACGAACGTCGCAGAATGTTGGCTAACAGATATCGTAAGGCTTTCGAAGATTTGTCTGAAAAGATAAGTATGCAGGAGGAATTAAGATATTCATTTGTGCATTCGGGGCATTTGTTCCCTATTTGTATCAGAGATAAGTCTAAGCGGGACGATTTTATGGCATTTTTGAAGGAAAATTCCGTCGGAACAACGCCATATTATATGCCTCTGCATTTGTTCTCGTATTATAGAAATGCGTTCGGATATAAGGAAGGAATGCTTGATAATACAGAGTATGTTGGCAGTCGAATAGTATGTATCCCACTCTATACAGCTCTGACAGAAGATGAGCAGGACTACATAATCAGCGTAGTTAAAAAGTTTTTCGCATGAGAATTGTTTGGGGATGATATAAATCATATCATCTCTATTCATTTACCAAAATTTAACATATTATGTGGAATATTTTCTCTAAACCACTTTTTTGATTTAGTTATATAAAACTGAGAATATAAAAAAAATTATAAGAGCAAGAATGAATGTCTGGTAATAACGTTGATAGTTCTCGGAAAAGTATTTTTTTCGTTACTTTTCCTATAGTTCTGTCAAATTTATCTAGTGCAATAATGTACAACATCGATCGCGTTATGGTCGTTGCTTATTCCGTGGACGCGTTAAATGCTGTCAATATTTCTGGAAATTTTTTCGCGGTATTTTCCTTTCTTTTTATAGGAATAACCGATACAGCTGAAGTTTATGTTGGGCAATACAATGGAGCTGGAAACTATAATCGTCTTGCATCTCCAGTATGGCAGATGTTGTATTTTTCGTTAGCTACATCGCTTATCTTTTTTCCTATTGCGTATTTTTCGGATACTTTGAACCTTCTGCCATCATATTATTTCGATGATGGTGTGATATATCAGAAAATCATGATGTACGGAGGACCTCTGTTTCCAATGTTTACAGGTCTTGCCGCATTTTTTGTGGGCCAGGGACGCGCAAAAGTTGTAACTTTATCCATCATTTGCGGGTCTTGTCTTAATATTGGACTTGATTATGTCCTGATTTATGGAGTGAAAGGTATAATTCCCAGCCTTGGAACAATTGGGGCGGCATTAGCGACCGTAATATCGCAAGCTATACAAAATTTAATGCTTATCACTGCCTTGTGTTCAAAGAAAAATCGGAAAATTACACTATATTCATGCAAGTTTGATAAAGAAATATTCTTCGGATGTATAAAGATAGGAGCTCCAATTTCCGTCAGTAATTTTTTAGTGCTGTTAGCGTGGTATTTTGTGCAATCTATGGTGGCAAATCTCTCAAAAGAAGACGCGACCATATACAGTATATCTGTTAGCATATATATGCTTGCTATTTCTCTTGGAGAGGGGCTTAGTAAAGCGACATCAACAGTTATAGCGAATCTTATAGGAAAAGGTAGTCTCGGAGAGACCAAAACAGCATATAAGAAATTCCTTATTTTAGCTCTTATTGCCAGCGGATTTTTTGTCTTTCCTTTGTCTTTATTTCCTGACCAGTGTGTGTTTAATTTTTTGAGCATGCTTCAGGAAGATATTTCATCAATCTATGAAGCACTGAGAATTACATTGCATTGGATAAGCCTTGATGTCGTACTTGAGTCGCTTTTGTGCATTATATGGGGTGTATTAGTTGCGGGAGGAGATACGGTTTATCCGACGATAGTTTACCAAAGTTTTATATGGGCATTCGTTGTACTGCCGACTGCGGTTTGCTACTATTTCGGATATCATGTGTCTACCTTGTTGGTATATCAATTGGCATTTTTATGGCTATGCGGATCACTAACACTGTTTTACAGACGGTATTTGAGTATGAAATGGTACAATAAATTAGTGTAAGAACTTTTCAACTTGCTTATTCCAATACTTTGTGAACTGTTCTTTTGATACTTTCAGAACAACTTTCTTTTTGTATTCTGAATATTCAACAATTATTAACTTTATGTTTTTTAGTGATTTTATAGTGGCTTTGACATCTTCCAATTTATCAGCGCTATTATCGACAAATATTATTAATTTCGGTTGTCGCTGAATTCTTTTCAAAAAACTAAGTAATATTTCTCCTTTTTTATTGCGGTTAGTTACTATAACTCCATTTTTGTAAACCGGATGGCCAGATAAATACTCTTGAAAGTCTAAAAACTCGAAATTAGGCAAATTATAACTGTTAATAATTTTCAGATTATTTTTATTTAACGAACTTAGATAAGCATCAGCATTCTTTTCTAAGGAACTCGAGCAAACAAGGAAGTTAACTTTTGAATGTTTTTTCAAAAATGATGGCAATCCTTCATTTATTAATTTCTGATTTTGTGTAGCCATCATATCATTCAGCATTTTATCGGCTTGCTCATGAGAAAGTTGTCCAACGATGGCTTTAAAGGTACTTTTATTCTCATCGATATTATTTTGGTTCTTGACTAGATTATGTTGATAATCTGAGCGGAAATGCTAAGATATACCAATGGAAAATAGATATATAAAACATACACCCATTTCAGAGAACAAATTTCGTCA
>CADBNZ010000047.1 GCA_902796155.1 uncultured Pseudomonadota bacterium | reverse complement strand
TTATTTTTTTGATCCTATATTCGCTCAATCTACTGTACTTCATAGCCATTCACCGTATCTCTTAAAAAGATACTAGTCAAGAACCTATTCTTTATTCAATCCTCAGGTTTATAGTGCTAACTTCGAAGAAAAGTGTAACAGTAGATGCATACTAGATTTTTCAAGATTTTCGTTTGCTGAAATTGTTGGCAGTTTTATACAAATATTACAGAGTAAATTAAATGAGAGAAGAAGTGCTGAATATACAACGCAATCAGTTCATTTTTGGTCACGAATCCTAGTAGTAATACATCATTTTCTAAACCAAATTCCGCTATCTTCTTTTTGATATATTCAGCATTTCCCTGGTCACTCCCAGTAAACACCATCTTAAAGCCATTTTCTTTAAGATGAACCATGGCTTTTAACAATCTGATATGATTTTTATGCGCCCAGAACTGAGCTGGGAAAAACAAATACTTGTTATCAGAAAGATTATTGTGAGCAATTATAGAATCATCTGCATTTAGTGAAAACACATATCCAAGAACTGCCAACGAATTTATTTTTATTTGTTCCGAAGCCATTCCGTAATATTTGCATAATTGTTCTTTTCCCACAGAATTTCCGATTACTGTGTAAGCAGATCGCTGAATGGCTGATTTAAACAAGCTTTCTCTCACTGCAAATTTGTTATTTACAATAGAAACTTCTGGAAAATATATGTTATTACTATGTGTCAAAATTCTAAACTGTCAAAATATACGGAACTTTCTGAGATATGAAGGCATAGGGAGTTAAGTAATACAAAACATCGATTTTAAATATAATCAAATGTTGGGGGGGCACTTCTTTCTTTTTTCAAAATGGCTTGCGAGGCAACTTTGACTGAGTCAGGTTAACAAAAGAAAGAGTTTCTGTACTCTCAATTACATTTTTCATTGTTTTCGTAATAAACAATGGGTCTTGACTAGTATCTTTATAGGAGATACGGTAAATGGATGTGAAGTACAGCAGGTTAAGCAAAGCAAATATAAGATCCAAAAAATAATAGGATGTTTTAGTGAGGACATAACGGCAAGTTCAGCGGCTAAAATCTTGAAGCTAAATCGAAACACAATTAACGCATACTACAATCGATTTTGAGAATTGATATTTAAATATTCTCTTAAAGAACAAAAACAGGAAATAGGGGAGTTTGAGTTAGATGAAAGCTACTTTGGAGCTCGTAGGATCAGAGGCAAACGAGGGCGAGGAGCGGCTGGAAAGATGCCTGTTTTTGGATTTTTAAAACGGAATGGGAAAGTCTTTGTAACGGTCATTCCCAATTGCTCTTAAGAAGAATTGAGGCCGATTATTCAGGGGAAAATCCTCGAAGGATCAATGATTCATACCGATGGTTGGAAGGCGTATGATGGATTGATTTTGAATGGCTACAATCACTACCGAGTCTTTCATCACGAAAATGAATTTGCACGAGGGAAATCTCACGTTAACGGCATAGAATCATTCTGGAGTTATGCAAAAAGACGGTTCGCTAAGTTCAACGGTTTGAGTGATGAAAAGTTTCTGTTGCATTTAAAGGAGACTGAATGTAGATTTAATCATAGAGAAGAAAATTTTGAAGCTCTTGTAGCTTCCTTCCTTTGGAAAAAGAAAAAAAAGATGCTAGTCTAAACCTTAAACAATATATTCATTTTTAAATGGCTTCTGTAATTCCTGTAGCATACTTATTTGGAATGAGCTACCTTCACCTATTTAAGGAGGCATAACTCTTCCCACACAAAAATCTACTTTCATCAGTTTATTTTCCTTCCGACAAAACAAATTCCCCATGTTTTTTCGGACGGTTCATTATGAGTCACCCATTCTTCGGTAAGAATAATATCAAAGCCATGATTGGATGCGAATTTTTTATTTCTTCATCAGAAAAATAACGCATTGAATGAGTTTCCCTGATGATCTTTTGCGTATTATTTATTTTGTTAAGAATGTCAAGTGTGTAATTTACATCAACAATATGGGCTTCTAACTTTATATCAGGTTTACAATGCCTAACGACTCTTATTTCATCATCCTCGAGATTCTTCGTTCTTTTTTCTGGTAGCTGTTTCAAAACAGCAGGCTTATACCAAACATCAAAAATCAGAATACCATTATCTTTCAAATGACAACGAGCCATTTCAAAAAATTTTTCAACATCTCGATCAGTAGTTTGATAACTCAATATATGGAATAAATAAATTGTATCTTTTAGCCAATGCGCTAATAGCATCCATATCGCAAGGGTTACCAAATATATGTACAGGTATTATGGCTTTTGTTTTTTAAGTAATTTTTTCCTCAATTTTTCATATCAATATTCCAAGTTTCTAGATCAGCATCTACAAAAACAGGTGTTGCTCCTGTATAACAAACCGCAAAAGTGAAAATCCCCTACAAAGACCATCTGTATTTCTCAATAAACTTCATCTACAATCAAAGTTGTTGTGTACGGAGGAAGATCTTTGCATTTTTCTGATAAAACAGTTTTAGTAACCGGAGCTGATGGCTTTATTGGTTCACATTTAGTTGAACATTTGGTTCCGATAAGCAAGAAGGTGATTGCGTTATCTCAATATAATTCATTTAATTATTGGGGATGGTTGGAAGACATAAATTGCAAGGGTGATGTAGACATTCGCTGTGGCGATATTCGCGATGCCAATTATGTGCAAAGTATAATGAAAGACGTGGATATCGTATTTCATTTGGCCGCATTGATTGTGATACCGTATTCGTACATTGCTCCGGAAAGTTACATTGATACGAATATAAATGGAACATTAAATGTATGCCAAGCGGCACTAAAGAGTCAGGTTGGGCGAGTCGTTATTACGTCTACTAGCGAGGTATATGGGACTGCAAAGTACGTACCGATAGATGAAAACCATCCTAAACAACCGCAATCTCCATATAGCGCGACAAAGATTGGAGCGGATGCAATTGCAAAAAGTTTTTACAATGCTTTTAATTTGCCTGTGATAATTGCGAGGCCGTTTAATACATATGGTCCGAGACAGTCTGCCAGGGCTGTAATTCCTACCATAATCACTCAAATAGCAGCCGGGAAAAAACAAATAAAATTGGGCGATGTGTCTCCTACTCGAGATTTTAACTATGTCGCGGATACGTGTGACGGATTTATTGCCTTAGCTCAATGCGATAACGCGATCGGGGAAGAAGTTAACATCGGTTCTAATTATGAGATTTCAGTTGGCGATACTTTGGAACTTATAAGGAAGATTATGAATAGTGATGTCGAGTTCGTTACGGATACGCAAAGAATTAGGCCGAAAAATTCAGAAGTAAATCGACTTTGGTGCGACAATACAAAGATCAAACGATTAACAGGATTTTCTCCGAAGTTTTCCATAGAGGATGGGTTAAAAGAGACAATTTCTTGGTTTAGTAACTCTGATAATTTGAAAAAGTATAAAACAGATATATACAATGTCTGAATTTATTCCTTTATCCGTGCCGAATTTTTGTGGCAACGAATTAAAGTATGTGACGGAAGCGATAAAAAGCGAGTGGGTGTCCACGGGTGTAGCTCAGATAGATAGGTTTGAGAAAGGTCTAGCGAATTATTTGCATGTAGAGCGAGTCTGTGCTTTGCAGAGCGGAACAGCAGGATTGCATCTGGCTATGATCTTAGCAGGGGTAACATCTGGAGATGAAGTTATTGTTCCAACGTTAACGTTTATCGCTGCTGTAAACCCGGTTAGGTATGTCGGAGCTGAGCCGATTTTTATGGATTGCGACGATTTTCTGTGTATGGATCCTGAAAAACTAGATTCGTTTTGCTCAGAGGAATGTAACTTTAACGGTGAAGTTTTGGTCGACAAGCGCACCAATAAGCCAATAAAAGCGGTTGTTGTTGTCCATGTTTTTGGAAATCTAGCTCGGATAAACGAAATTTGCAGCATAGCAAAAAGATATAATTTAAAGGTTATCGAGGATGCTACCGAAGCATTAGGTACATATGAGTTGGAGTCAGGACGCTTTGCCGGTACTATCGGAGATTTTGGCGTTTTCTCTTTTAACGGAAATAAGATTATAACAACAGGAGGTGGTGGAGCATTAGTAGCGAAAAATTCTGAAGACGTAAAAAGAGCAAAGCATCTATCAACTCAAGCGAAACAAGATACTCTTTATTTTGTTCATGATGAAGTTGGGTTACAATTATCGTATGACTAATTTGCAGGCGGCGCTTGGCGTTGCTCAATTAGAACAGTTAGAAAAATTTATCAAGATTAAAAAGCGTAATTATGAATTCTACAAAGAAAATGGTCTAAATCTTCTGGATTTTCGTTCAGATATTCGTTCAAATTACTGGTTTTATTCGCTCATAACAGATAAACGGGATGAGTTGATAAAACATTTAGGAGAAGTGGGCATTCAATCTCGTCCGATATGGCAGTTGATACATACTTTGCCAATGTATTCTGAGAATCAAGCTTATAAAATAGAAAAAGCTTGTTATTATCGTGAAAAAATTGTTAATGTTCCATGCAGTAGTAATCTTGATGAAGAAGATTTGATGGCGGTTATCTGCAAAATAAAAGAAAATCATGAATAATATTATTTTGATAGGTGGAGGCGGCCATTGTATCAGCTGCATAGATGTTATAGAAGCTAAAAACAAATACAAAATTGTCGGAGTACTTGATTCAAAAGAAAAAGTTGGTCAGAAAGTATCAGGCTATAAAATTATTGGTTCTGATGAAATGATATCTGAGTTATTATCACAGACAAATTATTTCTTAATAACTATAGGGCAGATGACACCCTATTCAAAAAGGGATGGTATATTTTCTTATTTAAAGGAAATAGGAGCGAAAATTGCAACCGTAGTTTCTCCATTAGCATATGTATCTCATAATGCCAAAATTGGCGTTGGAACTATAGTAATGCATGGTGCAATCATTAATGCAGGAGTAAGCGTTGGAGATAATTGCATTATAAATTCTATGGCATTAATAGAACACGAAGCTTTTGTAGAAAACAATTGTCATATATCTACAGGAGTTGTCATAAATGGAAGGGGGTGGAGGCAAATTCTTTTATTGGTAGTCATAGTACCATCATTCATAATGTTACGATTAAAAAAGGAAGTTTTATTAGGGCCAACAGCCTATGTAAAAGCAATTCCTAAGCTTTCAATATTCAACTTTATTCACTGTGTGATACTTCAAATTTAAGTTAGGTATTCGACTATGTATAATAAAATGAAAATAGGTTATTTTGCTGATGGTGTATGGGGACATAATGCCCTCAAATTGCTTGCTTCGGATAGTGATTTTGACGTTAGATTTATCGTTCCAAGATTCTTTAGTGATGATGTCATAATAAAACAATTAGCCGATGATTACAGCATTGATTATCTTAAGTGTGCAAATATAAATACAAAAGAGTTTTTAAGAGTTATATCTCAATATGACTGCGATATTCTTGTGTCTATGTCTTTTGATCAGATTTTTAAACCTATCATACTATCCCAATATAAAGTTATAAACTGTCATGCTGGGAAACTTCCTTTTTATAGAGGACGTAATATACTAAATTGGGTTTTGATTAACGATGAGAAAGAATTTGGTATAACAGTTCACTATGTTGATCAAGGAATAGATACAGGTGATATAATTCTTCAAAGAACTTATCCTATAAGTGATTGCGATAATTATTATACATTGTTATGTAAAGCTCATGTAGAATGTGCAGATGTGTTGTATAGCGCTTTAAAGAAATTAAAAGATGGAACTGCAACAACAATCAAACAAAATACTATACATAATGTTGGAATGTATTGCGGAAAACGGCAGGCAGGAGATGAGGTAATTAATTGGGACTCTACTTCTCGTGAATTATTTAATTTCATTCGAGCTATTTGTAAGCCTGGTCCTATGGCTCTAACTTTTTTAAATCAAAAGCCGCTGTATATCAACGCTTCTCAGATGATAGAATGTTCTCCAATTTATGTAGGGATTCCTGGACAGATTTTGTATAAGGAAGGAAGAAATTTTATTGTAAAAACTAAAGATTCTATATTAAAAATAACAGATTATAATTATGAGGGAAATATTTGTGTTGGAGATCGCTTAAAAAATGAGTAAGACTTTCATTATCGCAGAAGCTGGAGTTAATCATAATGGTTCTCTTGAAATTGCTAAAAAATTGGTCGATGTAGCTGCAGATGCAGGATGTGATGCCGTA
>CADBNZ010000046.1 GCA_902796155.1 uncultured Pseudomonadota bacterium | reverse complement strand
TTAATAAATAGTTCGATTAACTTAGACGATTACTCGACTCTTTTCCTACTAAATCGTTCGGATTCTGTTGCTAAGATGCGTTTTGTTTTAAAAAGAGAAACTATCATTGCACATTTTTCGCATGCGATGTACAATCCGCAAGAGCAATAATAGTAGGTAATACAGTGAAAGTTATAACAGAAAAATGCAAGAAATGCCTCGAATGTGCAGAGGTTTGTCCGGTAGGAGCGATATCACTTAAAGACGGCGTCGTTACCATCGATAAGAACATTTGTTTATCATGTGGATGCTGTGCGTCTGCATGCACTTCCAAAGCAATTTCTTATGAGGATTAGTTTTAATGTTATCTTTTCTATTAGCAATTCATTTTTTGTTAGCAATCTTAATGATCGGGCTTGTATTAATCCAAAAGCACGAATCAGATGGTATTTTAGGTACTGGAGGCGGAGGAGCAGGGAAAATTTTCTCTGTGCGAGGTCAAGCGAATCTGCTTACACGTTCTACTGCTGCGCTTATGACGCTTTTCTTCATAAATTGCCTGATAATGGCGAAAATGGTAAAGCATACTCCACAACAGGGATCTTTGATTGATAAAGTCGCGAAAGAAAGTGTGCCTGTAAAGAGCGAAAATACAAATGGGAATGCTGAAAAGACCGATGGAAACGCGGCAAAGGGCGTTCCGACGACTCCTTCAACGACAACGCCATCGGCTCCGGCTGCGCCAGCAACAACAACTCCAGCGTCAAAGCCAGCGAAGGTGCCAGCACAGAAAAAATAGCTCCTGCTATTAAATAGGAGAAATGCAAATGATAAAAACGGTTAAAATAGGAAATATATCTGTATCGAATGATAGTCCTATGACACTTATTGCTGGGCCTTGCGTCATGGAAAATCGCGATATGGCGTTACGTGCGGCAGAAGAGCTTGTAAAAATTACCTCAGATTTGGACATTCCTTTTATTTTTAAGACATCATTTGATAAAGCCAATCGAACAAGTCTTCATGCAGCTCGTGGAATGGGTATGGATGCAGCCCTGAAAGTTTTCGAGGAAATAAAAAATACTTTCCATTGCCTAACAATCACAGATGTTCATGAATCAGAGCAGTGCGCTACAATCGCTGAAGTCGTAGATGTGCTGCAAATTCCGGCGTTTTTGTGTCGTCAAACGGATCTTTTGGCTGCCGCTGCCAAAACAGAAAACGCAATTCACGTAAAAAAAGGGCAATTTTTAGCTCCTTGGGATATGAAAAACGTTTGCGAAAAGATTTCGGCATACGGAAACGAGAAAATCTTGCTATGCGAACGTGGTGCTTGCTTTGGATACAATCGCTTGGTTTCTGATATGCGTGCCCTGAAAGTGCTAAAAGGGTTAGGATATCCTGTAATATTCGATGCAACCCATTCTGTTCAAGAGCCAGGAGGTCTCGGAAGCACGACGGGAGGCAAACGCGAGGATGTGGAGCTTCTAGTAAGAGCTGCTCTTTCGATCGGTGTTGCAGGTGTTTTCATGGAGACGCATTTTGATCCTGATAATGCGCCTTGCGATGGTCCGAATATGATTCCGCTTGGATTGTTGAGAAAGCTCCTAGCCTCTATGAAAAAATTCGATGAATTAGGCAAGCAAACGCCTTATATTGATATGGATTATCAAAAAAACCGCTAGAAAATTGCAGAAAGTCATACAAGAATAATGATATTTTTCTCTTCTCCCACAGTAAACAGAAATGTTCGTTTCATACTTTCTAATATTGTGTGGATATGCGTTGCGTGCTATTTCACATATCACATGTTCAGTGGAGCGCGGGGGGCTCTTTCTTGGGCATTGCTGAGCAGAGAAGTTGAATCTTTGGAAAAAGAATTAAATTCATTAAAAGAAGAGAACGCTTTTCTCGAAAATAAAATAAAGTTGCTCAGAAACAATAGTCTTGATTTAGATCTTCTCGAAGAACAAGCGCAAAATGTCCTTGGATTAGCAAAAGAAAACGATGTAATTGTTCTTCTGCCTCGAGAATAACTTTTTCTCGATTTTTTTGTATAATTTTTTTTCTTTTTAATCAAAAATTAACTTTTTACCGATATGCTTATTTATAAGTAAAAGTCGGAGATAAAAAATGTTAAAAGAAAAATTGGTTTTTGCAACAATTGCAGTATCTGTGTTATTCGCTTGTGATTACACTCACGCAAAATTTGGAGACTTTACAAAATCGATAATAAGCAAGGTAAAAAATTCAAGAACCGCAAGAGCAATAAGCAGTGACGCAAACTCCGTGAAAAATGCGGCATTACAGGGAGCATCTAACGTCAGTAACCAGGTGTATGGTGACTTAAAAAATGCAGGTACAGCCGCAGGACAAAATATAAGTAATCAATATAATCAGGGGATTAATACGTTAACAAATACAGTGTCTGGAGTACAGTCACAGTCTGCCGTTGTAACAGACAGTGTACAGGCGGTCAATAATGCATATGCCGCCGCCGCAGCAGCTAAAGGATTGTATGAAGCAAAGAAACAAACAAATTCTTCGCCTGCGGATATATATAACGCAGCTGTCGATTACGCTAACAAAGCGAAAGTATATGAAGAAACCGTTGTAAACGCGGAGGCATCAGCGCAAGAATCATTTACAAGAATAGCACAAGAGTATCAAAGTGCTTCTGCGAATTTGAACTATATAAAATCCCTACGAAGTGGGGCAACCAACTTCCAAACCGAAGCAGATAAAGCTTTGCAGCAATCGCAAACAGGTGCATCTGCTCTACCGGCGAGTGTGCAGCTGCCTCAAACGACAGGCGTACCAGCGGTATCAGTAGCATCATAACTTTGTAGATAGTGTAAATAGCTACTGGGACAAAAATCCTTTGAACAGCAGCTATCATCATTACAGACGAATTAAGTTTGGTGTTATCTCCTTATAGTTTTTAAAATAAAATGGGAGGGAAGTAATAAAGTTACTTCCCTCTCGTATTTCATAATTAATTACATACAGAACTTAGTAAAATAACGAAAACCCTAAGGTTTTTTATTATAAATTTTCTAGAACGCTCTTTGTTAAAGGTGTTCCGATTTTCTGATTAATTTCTGCCTTCAATAATTTTTCTATAACATGCTTTTGTGATAAGTCTGTTTTTACAAATTCCTGTTTTTTATCGAACACTTTCGCTTTCAATGCTAATTTCGCCAAATAACGAGCTAACGGAATAAAATCCATATTTTGCAGAAATGAAGTTTTGTACGTTATATAGTCCTGAAGTAATTTTTCATCTTGTGATACTAGCAACAAAGAGATTTTTTTAAAAAGCGAAATTAATCCTTCATCAGTATCATTAATAATTCTAACAATTTCACGACAAATCGTAGTTGATGTATCTATCGGAAGAATCAACTTACACAAAGACATCAAAGTTGCGTCATTTTTAAATGAAGCAACAGCATAAGCATCACGGTTTTTCGTAAAATAATCAGTTATGGATTTTGATTTTCGATAATCGCCACTTTCGAGTACAAAAATAGAATTCACTGAACTGAAAAGCGGAGTCAATTTATCAAGATGGTTATCTTCCACGTTTCGAATGCAAAATAAATTAAGATTATTGCCGAATAAATCGCATTGAGCGTTGATAATTTTCGTACATTCCACAACAGAGCAATAATTTACGTTTAATTCCGCACCATAAAATTTAGTTTTTAATTTTTCTGTGAGAAAATCGCAAAAAACATCAAATGATCTTTTAAAATTTCCATATAAAAAGAACACGCTCCCGACGTTAAAATTACTCTCGTTTATATTTCCGAAATCTAGTTTCATTTTTCTAAATTCATTCTGATATTTTCTACTATTCTTCGAGCTAACTCTTTCAACAAGGCCGAATTCATTCGACCATATAACGACAACATAACCTCACCTTGCGCACGAGCGATATTGTACGAAGTAGACATAGATATATTTTTATCCATGATAACTTTTTTGTTTTCATCTCTCAGTATTACTTTAGCTGTCGATGTGGACAAAAGTCTATGAGCAGCTCCTGTATTATCCAATGCAAAAGATTTTTCTACAGTACTTAACGTAACTGTAAGTCGCAACTTTCGATCAGTGAAACTAATATCCCTGAGATAATCAATCAAATACGAACGCAACTTTTGGCCGTCTCGATTGGCTATTACATCTACTTTTATACTGGATGATTTTCCATCACATGAAGTCGCACCATCATACAACGGCCTGACAGAACATCCTGAAATAACCAACAGCGCCAAAAATGCTGCGGCATGAAAAAATCTATTATAATTACACAACAAAGTTTACAATTTTCCCTTTTACAAATACCTTTTTTCTTATGGTTTTCCCCGCAATAGCATTTTGTACCGTATGAACGCCCAAAGCCTTTTCAAAAATTGCGTCTTCATTTTCATCGACCTTTACATCTATGGCTCCACGTAATTTTCCGTTCACTTGAATTGGCAGATTAATCATTTCGACCGTGATATATTTTGCGTCATACTGTGGCCATTGACTTTCTGAAACCAAGCCGACGAATCCGAGCATTTGCCATACTTCTTCGCAAATATAAGGAGAGATCGGCGCAAGCATTTTTATTAAGTCCCTTATCACAATAGAAAAGACAGAAAGATTATTTTCTATATCATCGAGATTTGCATATAAAACGTTTACTAATTCTCGAATATACGCAACAGCTTTATTCATCGCACGAGCTTCTAATGCTTCTGTAACATTTTTAATCGTCAGATGATAATCCTTGTACATTTTTTGGATATTTTCTCGCAGTTTTTCGAACTCAATTTTCTCAGAGCATTTTGCGAAACAAACGCCCTTCGACTGAACATATACAAACAAACGCCACAAGCGATTCATAAATCTCCAACATCCTTCCAAACCATCATCGGACCATGGAAAATCTCGTTCCGGAGGTGTATCGGAGACAACAAACAAACGAAGAGCATCTGTTCCATAAGTAGAAATAATTTCATCAGGATCTACGATATTTTTTTTCGACTTACTCATTTTTTCAGTACGACCGACAATGACTTTTTCCCCCGTTTCGATTAATTCATAAGAACCATTGTCGTTTTTCTTCACCTGATACGGAAACTGCCATTCCCCATTTTCCAATTTATACGTGTTGTTACAAACCATCCCCTGCGTAAACAAATTTTTGAACGGTTCTCGTATGTTCGTAAATCCGCATTCGGCCAAAGCCTTGGTGAAAAATCTAGCGTACAGCAAATGCAATATCGCATGTTCCACGCCGCCTATGTATTGGTCAACCGGCATCCATTCCGCAATATCTTTTTCACTCAACAAATTAGGATTTTTCGGATCATCAACGCAAAATCTCAAAAAATACCACGATGAATCAACGAAAGTATCCAAAGTATCGGTTTCTCTGTGCGCTTTTCCGCCACAAATAGGACAAGTGACATCCTTCCAAGTCGGATGGAAATCCAAAGGATTCCCGATTTTATCAAACGAAACATCTTCAGGAAGCAAAACAGGCAAAGCACCTTCAGGAAGCGGAACAATTCCGCACTTCTCGCAATGCACAATCGGAATAGGACAGCCCCAATAACGTTGACGAGACACTCCCCAGTCGCGCAATTTATAAAATACCTTGCGCTCGCCAATGCCCATCTCGCACAATTTATCTATTCCTCTTTTTTTGGCTTCAGCAACTCTAAGTCCATTAAGAAAATCGGATTCTATAATGACGCCATCGCCTGTATACGGAAGTTCGGCGCCTCCTTCTACATTCTCATCTGCTTCAATTATTTTTATAATCGGCAGATTATATTTCTTCGCGAAATCATAATCACGTTCATCGTGCGCCGGAGTAGCGAAAATTGCGCCTGTTCCATAATCCATCAAAACGAAATTTGCGATGAACACAGGAAGTTTTTTATCCAAAAACGGATGATTAACCGTTATGCCCGTATCAATTCCTAGCTTATCTTGCTTCTCTCGAGCTTCTACTGAAGTCGACCCAGCCTTAACGCTTTCCAAAAATTCTTTGATTTTTTCATCTTTTTCCGCAAGCTTTTTAGATATCTCGTGTCCCGGAGAAAGTGCCACAAAAGTTGCTCCGAATATTGTTTCAGGACGCGTAGAAAACACAATAATATCTTCGCCAATGCTGCTTTTGAATTTTATCGAACAACCTTCCGACTTACCTATCCAATTTCTTTGCATAGTACGGACTTTTTCAGGCCAGCCGTCCAAATTATCAATTTCAGAAAGTAGCTCTTCGGCAAATGCCGTGATTTTTATAAACCACTGCGAAAGCATTTTCTTTTCGACCACAGCTCCCGATCGCCAACCTTTCCCATCAATCACTTGTTCATTCGCAAGAACGCATTGGTCAACTGGATCCCAGTTCACCTCAGATTCTTTGCGATAAATCAGTCCTTTTTTATAAAATTCAAGAAAGATTTTCTGCTGATACGCATAATATTCTTCATCGCAAGTCGCAAATTCACGTTCCCAATCGTAGGAAAATCCTAAAGCCTCAATTTGCTTCTTCATCGTTTGGATATTTTGATATGTCCATTCTTTCGGATGTCTTTTATTTTTCAAAGCTGCGTTTTCAGCAGGAAGTCCGAACGCATCCCAACCAACCGGATGTAAAACCGAAAAACCATTTGCTCGTTTAAAACGCGAAATAATATCGCCAATTGTATAATTTCTCACGTGCCCGATATGTACTTTTCCTGAAGGGTACATGAACATTTCCAAAACATAGCATTTTGGTTTTTTAGCGTCGAAGGAAGATTTAAAAGTTTTATTTTCTTTCCAAAATTGCTGCCACTTTTTTTCTACAACAGAAAAGTTATAAGGAGTTATTTCGGATATATCCAATGACATAATTGCTCTCCAAGAAAATTGATAATTACTCGCACACTGCTTCGATTCTAACATATGAGTTTAGTCAGTTAAATATTCTATCTTCTTATTTTTATAGTCTTTACGAAACTTTATAAAACCACATCTGCCGATATAATCAACACCATTAATATAGTAAATGTCTTTTTCTTCATCGTTATTTTTATTTGGATTTTTTATTTCGAAACCAAGCAAATTTGCAATTGCGATACATATATCGTAATGAGTTATCGCAAAAATCGATTTTATCTTCTGCAAAAATAATAAATCATTGCTTTGAATTAATACAGGAATTTTTGCAGTCTCCGGATTCAAATTTCCATGCCCCCACAAACCATTTTTTCCCATTAATTCGTTATGGTCTGACGCAAAAAATATGTAATATTTCTCTTTTCGCTTATTAAATACATTGAATAATCCAGAAATTATCGAATCGTTGTAAAAAATAGCAGCATTGTATTCATTTATTGTTTGGTTTTTATCCGATACAAATTTTTGTGATGCAATAAACGATTTCGGAATGGTTTTTGTATACGGAGAATGAATACATCTTTGATGAATAACAACAAAATTCTTTTCTGCAAATTTTTGTTCCTTCAAAATTTCAAACAAAAAACTGTCTCTTTTGTTACTGAATTGTGTCGGATATTGTTCACGAGTAATCAAAACGTCTATATAAGGTACTCCACCGATTGACGCAAGAAGATCTGCCTTTTGCGCTGATATGTAGAAAGTTTTAAAGCCGTTTTGTTTCGCAATCCGAAATAAATTCGTCGTATCAAGAGAAGCTTCTTTTACATTATCGGGTTCTTTTATCGCGTTTAACATAAATTTGCATGAAGCAATTGTTGTAATCGCTCCCGCGATGCCTTTTTTATAATAAAAATTCGGAGATTGCGCCAATTTTTTCAATTGCGGAGTAGTTTCTTCTTTATATCCGAACAACGACATGTGATCGTAGTTTGTACTTTCTCCCAATATATAAACTATAGTTGTCGATTCCGTTATGTTTTTTATCTTTTCTACAGAATATGGTTTGTAATTTTTAAAATTTTGGTTCTTGGTGATTATATCCACATAACCTATTACAGTTCTTACGGAATTTTCCAAAGAAAACTTGATAGCGTTCGGAACATAATCGCCATAATAAAGCAGAGGAAGAACGACCGCCAACAAAAATATGGAAAAAGTATAAACAGATTTGCATTTATATTTTTTTGCGAATCTGCTGAATGATATTTTAAAAATTCCGTAAAATGGAAGAGCTACCATAAGCAACAAATAAATATAATTCCAAAAAATATAAGTTGCTTCTTCAAATACATCTGACACTTCTTTCGTCATCAAATAAATAGAAGACGGTGACAACAACGTTCCAAAATATTTTATGTTACAAAACTGAGCGAATTGGATAATTGAGAAAAAAATCGAAAGAATAATCGCAAATTTTTTGCTTTTGTTTATTAAGAAAACTATAGATAAGACAACAATAAAATCAAGCGAACCGATATTTTTTGAAATCGCAAATGAATCACTGAACAAAGAGAACAAAATATCAGGAAAGATGAGAAGAACAGAAATCGCAAAAATAAATCCGCAAAAAGATACATACTTATTGATGTGAAAATTCATACAGTACCTCTTGCGTTTCTGTTCAAAAAATCGATTGCACCTTGCAAAATATAAACGGCTGCAGTTTTATCAATTACTTCCTTTCTTCTTTTGCGCGACAAATCCGCTTTAATCATGATACTGTCGACAACTTTTGTAGAAAATCTTTCATCCCATTTCGAAAAAACGATATTTTGCATTTGATTATTTTCAGAATCGTGCAAAATTTTTCGAAAACGTTCTATGAACTCCAAATTTTTTTCGCACTGTTTGCTTGGTTTGCCATCCATTTGCAAAGGCCATCCAAAAATAATCATCTTTGGATTATATGGAGTGATACACGCCAGCAGTTTCGCGCAATCAATATCGATATTTTTTCTCATTATAACCGAAACTGAACTCGCTATTTTTATTCTTCTATCTGAAACGGAAATCCCAACGGTTTTGTCGCCGACATCCAGTCCAACAATAGTGCCCTTCCCCGAAATAATTTCAGAAACATCTATTTCAGATAATTTTTTTAAAAAAAATATGTTATTTAACTCTTTATTCATGATCTCAAGATAATAATGCAAATTGGTTATTAGTGTAAGTGTAGGGACGTAGTATTATCATGTTATCTAGACAATCTTTAGAGATTTTACTTGATTGGTTGAAATCAAATTGAGCAGCATGATCGTGCAAGATAAGGAAGATATCAAAGAATTAAGAAAATTAAAAATTTGCAAATCTGAATTAATCGCCTGTACCAGAGAAGAAACGAAAGGTCATCGCATCCTTCACAAAATGGGGGCATTATCTTCCCAAGCGATCTGAACAGTTGTATTATAGTGCGCTGTTCTATGCAATGATGTTATGAATGAATAAAGTTCTTGCAAAACTTATTTTCTTGTTAACTATTATTTCGCCGTTTTCATTACAAGCGACAAATCTTTTTGTTAGCTTAAAATCATCAGAAGTAAATATGCGAGTTGGTCCCGGCAAAGAATATCCTATAGCTTGGGTTTTTATGCAAGCGAATTTACCAATGTTGTTAATGGCGGAATTCGATCAATGGAGAAAAGTAAAATTCATTGACGGAACGGTCGGATGGGTTCATAAAAACATGGTGTCTCGAAAAAGCTCCGCGATCGTAACCGAAAATTATACGATTATGTACAGGCACGCCTCAAAAAAACATCCGATTGCGAAAATGGAAAAGGGCGTTATAGTTCGCATTTTAAAAAGAGATGGTGACTTTGTAAAAGTAGATGTAAATAATCAAAAAGGCTGGGTCGAAAAAAAATTCCTCTGGGGGATTAATGAGGATTGATTCCGTATTTGATTCGAACGGCGACAATAAAAATAGTGTAAGCAACAATAATGATAACAATAATGTTATAGTCGAAATTCTCCCTATCGGTCCGTTTGATAATGCGTTTATGTATTTGTCCAAATATGATCTGGAAATTGGAGATGTCGTTGAAGTTCCTTTCGGAAATCGAAAAATCATCGGGTTAGTCGTTGGATACGCGCAGGAGACCGACATAGAACTCAAATATATATATAAGAAGTACGATATAAATATAGAAAAAGCATATCTGGATTTTTTAAATTGGGTTGCCTCTTATACTTTGATTCCAAAGGGCAATGTGCTCAAGATGATTTTATGCGAAAAAAACGTATTTCATGAGCAAAAGAGAAAATCAAAAAATGAGACACCGAATAGAGACGAGCAAGAAGCAGGGAGTGCAGCGAAATATTCCCCTATAATTCTAAATGCAGAGCAGCAAACGGCATACGAGAAGATAAAGGCAGACGGTGGCAGACCTTTTTTGCTGCAAGGCGTAACAGGCTCGGGAAAAACTGAAGTATATTTATCGGTTATCAAAGATATTCTGGAGCAAGAAAAACAAATTTTGATTTTGCTTCCGGAAATCGCTCTTACTTCTCAATTATCTAGCAGGATAGAAAAATATTTCGGCATAAAACCGATAATTTGGAACTCAAATATCACTCCGAAGAACAGAAAAAACGCCTGGTTAAGAGCGATATCGGGTGAACAGTGCATAGTAATAGGTACTCGATCTGCTCTTTTTTTGCCCTTCAAAAATCTTGGAATAATTGTAGTAGACGAAGAACATGACTCTTCATACAAGCAAGAAGACGGCGGATTTTATAACGCGCGCGATATGGTCACTGTTTTAGGACATATCAAAAAGATTCCCATAATACTTTCGTCGGCAACTCCATCATTAGAGAGCTACATAAACGCCCAAAATCACAAATACGGCTATGCATCTATAGAAAATCGCTTTGGTTCAGCAAAACCTGTGCCAATAGAATTAATAGACATGCGGCAGTGTAAGTTCGGCGAAAATTTTGTATCGCAAAATTTAATGGAGGCGATAAAAAAAACGGTCGAAAAAGGAGAGCAATCTCTTATTTACCTTAATCGTCGCGGATATTCACCTATAACGCTGTGTAAATCATGCGGAACGAAAATTGCCTGTCCAAACTGCGCCAGTTGGCTGGTGTATCATAAGAATATCAACAAAGTTGTGTGTCACTACTGCGGTTATAAAACTGATATACCGAAAAAGTGCGGTTGTTGCGGCGCAGAAGATTTGTACATCCAGTTTGGTCCTGGAGTCGAAAGAATATATGAAGAATTATCTCGAAGACTCCCGTCAGCAAAAATCATTCTTGTTTCGTCTGACAATGTGTATTCGGAAAAAGATATAATTGAGCTGCGCGAAAAAATCCTAAACAATGAAGTAAACATCATAATAGGCACGCAAATACTTGCGAAAGGGCATCACTTTCCAAATATAACGCTGGTTGGAGTCGTAGATGGAGATTTAGGATTGAATTGCGCAGATTTACGCTCGTCGGAAAAGACATACCAGCTGATTCAACAGGTCGCAGGTCGCGCGGGAAGAGCGGAAAAACCAGGAAAAATCCTTATTCAAACGTTTAATCCCGAGCATTCTTTATATTCAGCTCTTAAAGAGAACAATATCCAAAAATTTATAGAGCTCGAGATTGCATCAAGAGAAAAAAACGGATTGCCGCCGTTTACAAAATTCGCATCTGTAATTGTTTCGGGAACCAACAAAGAGCTCACGGAAAAAACCGCGAAGAATTTGGTCGCTTCATTTCCGAAAAACGGAGCATCGATTTTGGGTCCTGCTCCAGCCCCCCTCTTTTTGCTGCGCGGAAGAACTCGTTGGCGTATTTTGCTCAAGTCATCAAAAAAAATTGCGTTGAGCAAAATTATAAAAAGTTGGATTTCATCTCAAAAATCACCAAAAAATGTAAGAATCCAAATAGATATCGATCCCCTCACTTTTTTATAGATTTTAACTTCATTTAAACGATTTTGTTTTAATCTGAAGAAAGAATAGTAGAAAGCTGTAATAGTTTTAGTACCGCTTTTGTTAAGAATAAGGGTAGTTGCTATGGTTGAAAGTACACAACATACGTTAGACAGGGTTCGTCCTCCTCGAGTACAAATCACGTATGACGTAGAAATTGGAAACGCAATAGTAATGAAGGAATTGCCGTTCGTTATAGGCATAATGGCTGATTTATCAGGCATGCCAACGGATCCACTTCCTCCTATAAAGTTCCGAAAATTTGTTAAAATAGATCGAGATAACTTCCCTGATTATATGGTTTCTACGAATCCAAGGCTTGCAATTCAGGTTAAAGATACTTTGGGAGATGGTTCGGAAGATTTGAACGCCGAACTGTTTTTCAAGCATATGGACGACTTCGGACCGGTAAATATTGCGAAACAGGTACCAAAACTGAACAAAATATACACGGCTCGCGTAAAATTATCCGATCTTGTCGCGAAAATGGAAGGAAATGATCCGCTGCAGGATTTGATTAAGCAAGTTGTCGCAGACGCAGATTTGAAATCATTGTTGAAACAGCAAATCGACGCTGTTCTGAAGGCAAATAAGCAAACAGTAACAGCGGATTTCGCGACAACAATAGCAGCAACCGATTCTGCGCAAACAAACGTAACAAATCCAGGAGCGGAGAAACCAGCGGCAAATACAGGCGCAGCGGCAACACCACCAGCAGGTGGAGCAGCTCCGGCCGATGGAGCTACAGCAGGTACAGCACCAGCTGGAGGAGCACGCGAAATCTTGAAAGAGATGTTCACAGATGGAAAGCTCGCTCGTGATCCGTCAGCAGAAGTCTATGCTTGCAATATGCTTGTAGAATTGTTGGTTCGCATAGAAGCAGCAAAAGTAACAAGCATGAAAAACCCGTTGGTGTTCGTTGAAAAAGCAATTGCTGATATAGACGGGCAACTCAGTTCACAAATCAATGAGATTCTTCATAATCCAGCATTTCAAGAGCTTGAGGGAACATGGAGAGCGTTGCATTACCTCGTTATGAACACAGAGACCAGCACTCAGTTAAAACCGCGCATAATGAACGTTTCTAAGCATGATCTCTTAACTGATTTGGAAAATGCCGTTGAGTTTGACCAAAGCGCACTATTTAAGAAGGTTTACGAAGAAGAGTATGGTACTTTCGGCGGCCATCCGTATTCCTGCTTGATTGGCGGTTACGAATTTACTCGTCATCCTCAGGATATATTGCTTTTGGAGAAGATTTCGAACGTTGCAGCAACGGCACATGCTCCGTTTATTGCAGCAGCGCATCCGAGAATGTTCGATATGAACAGTTTTTCCCATCTCGGAGAGCCTAGAGACTTAGCGAAGATCTTCGAAAGCACGGAAATGATCAAGTGGCGCTCATTCAGAGACGCAGAAGATTCAAGATACGCAGCTTTAGTAATGCCTAGAGTGTTAATGCGTCTTCCTTACGGTCCTGATACATTGCCTGTCGATGGCTTGAACTACGTTGAAACGGTTGACGGCTCAGACAATTCACAGTTCTGTTGGGGAAATGCCGCTTTCGTATACGGCCAGCGCATTGGAAATGCTTTTGCCCTGTACAAATGGCCGGCAGCAATACGAGGCGTTGAAGGTGGGGGATTGGTCGAAGGACTTCCGGCGTATACCTTTAAGACAACGGACGGAGATATCGCTCTGAAATGCCCGACAGAAATAGCAATAACTGATCTTCGAGAGAAAGAATTGAGCGATATGGGCTTCTTGGCACTCTGTCACAGCAAGGGTACCGACTATGCCGCGTTTTTCGGAGGTCAAACGACCCAAAAGCCGAAGGTGTACAACACAGATTTGGCGAACTCCAATGCAGCTTTAAGCGCAAGATTGCCATACTTGCTGGCTGCCTCAAGATTCGCGCACTATATAAAAGCGATTATGAGAGACAAAATAGGTTCGTTCCTTACACGAGACAATGTCTCAATGTACCTGAACAACTGGATTGCCAGCTATGTGCTGTTAAATGACACAGCAAGCCAGGATTTGAAGGCAAGATATCCTTTGCGCGAAGCTCGTGTAGATGTTTTTGATGTTCCTGGAAAACCTGGGTCGTATAAAGCAACGATATTCCTAAGACCGCACTTCCAGTTGGAAGAGCTGACGGCATCCATAAGACTTGTCGCTGCGTTACCACCTCCTGCAGCTGGTTAATATTGCGTAGTTTTGAGGTTATATTTTGGAACGATGAAGTTGTTTTTGTGAGGATGATATGGGCGTTGGTAGAGAGAATGTTTTCGGCATGTTCGGCTACAATAGTAGAAGCTCTAACATGCTTGATAAGAGCGGAGACGGCATAAACGTTTTTAATGGTGCCGCTGAAACTCCTCAATACCTTATAAAAAGTAAAGAGATATTCGATAGCGATATCAGCGATGGCGATTACATGGATACAGCCGCGCCATGTCTGAACGTCGAAATGGAATTTGCGAGAAACGGCACATATGATTCTTCAGGAGAGAACTCGCAGGACGGCAGAATGCTCGCAAGACCTACTTTCGTTTGTATGAGATTCGGGCAATGGGGACCAAAACTGCAAGAACGTATGTTTAAGGCAAGTAAGATAGACCAAATAGAAATACATCGTATGAAAAGCATTGAAGGCGAACTTAAACCGCTTCAGGTTGTGACTTTTAAAAAGTGCTTGCTGCGCTCATATAAGCAGGATGGTGATGTAATAGCTTTTTCGTTCATTTTTGCGATAGTAAACGACACAATCACCATGTACGACAGCACTCATAAGGCGCTAGGAAAAGTATCCAGCGAGTACGATTTTGAAGCTGCGTTTTTCGGCTCTTAATAATTGAGTTCTTTTCGGTATTTTTTGTATTTATCAAACGATTTGTTCATGTTTTTCGTGTTGTATCTGTAAATTTTTATTTTGGATCTTTTTATAGAGGGGAACATGGAAATGACTACCGATTACTTTTTCACGATAAGCAGGGAAATGTTCGAAAGAAATCGTGAACATCCCGGACAGAAACATGAAGCGCATGAAAAATCACACACTCCACAGTGCGTTATACAGTGCAAAGAACTATTTTCGAGTAATATGGACGGCTTTAAAGATACAAGCCCATGCTTAGAAATAAGCACATCTTCTGAAAGAAAAACTGCACACAACAACTCAGGACAACTTGAAGGAGACGGACGCGTAAGTTTGCAGGATGTCATCGTTTGCATGAAATACGGCTCTTGGGGACCAAAAATTCATGCGGCAGTGATTGAAGGACATAAAATCGCGAATCTTTCGATAAAACGATTCATTACTTTGAAAAAATCAATCGTAGTAATTCAGGAAATGAGTTTCGAAAACTGCTCTATGAAAAAATATACTCAAGATAGTGATTTAATTGTATTTGCTTTTAGCTTTGCAAAAGGAGAAGACACACATATTCACTACGATGATAAAGGTCAGAAGCAAGGCGTAACAAGTATGGAATTTGATACCTTGTCGCTGAAAGTAAACTCGAAGGGATAATATGAATCGCAAAGCATGAAACATAAGTTATATATGATTATTTATAAGGTTATTACGAAAGTTGAAAATAATTTTTTGAAAACCTGATCTTCAAAATTACTTTCGTAAGAACCTTATTCTTATTCAGAAATTAATTTCTCCCACCATGAAGTATATTGCCTCTTTGTTATTTCAGCAGGGGCCGATGCTTCCCTTGCTGCTGTCCATTCCTTTTCTTCCTCAATTTCCTGATTCAAAACATTAGCACACGTTTGAGCCTCGTTTTCTGGGTCGATATATAATCCAGGAATGGCGTAATTCACCATAATATTGAACAAAAACATATCATTTGGATTGCTTGGTCCCCAGTGACCGCATCTTATATAACCGTAAAGCTCGCTGGTAAAAGTTGATTCACAAAACAAATCCCGCTTTATTTGACCATCCTTATCCTTGAAAAAGCCAAAAATTGTGTAAAATTCCTCATCGTTAGTAAATTCGGCTTTTAGTTCCTTCAATAAGGCATTATTACCACAAAAATCCACCTTTATAGTTTTCCATTCCTCATCTTCGTATTCTCTTTTAATATACAGAGCGTTTCCTGTCAGGAATGGTCGGCCTTTTAATCTTCTTCTTATGACTCGCCTTCCGCTTGCATCTTCAAATGTAAATAATTGCGCTGCGACATCCAAAGAAACATATCGTCTTACTAACATTGCGGAATCTTCTATCTTGTGGATAAGATGTACAAGCTCATGAAACGTAACAGCTGAACGCGAAGAGTATACATAGCCTACATTTCCATTAGTTGTATTATAAACTGGCTCAAGAGGACCATGCAAAGGCACAATAATGCCGAAATAAAGGCCTGCATAGTTTCTGCCACTGAAAACTCCCCCGCTTTTTCCCAGGAAAAATATAATTTTTGGAGTGGACGGATTCCTTTTATAAAAAGTCATAAACGAAAGTAATAGATCTTTTCCAATATCGCTTTGCGCGATCGTAAGTAAGGCTCCAGTCAATTCCCATTTACTGTTCGCAGGATAACTGTATATTTTTTCTGTTTTTCCGTTATTTTGTATAACAACACATTCAGAATCTGTTGAAGAGCTGCAGCAGTAGTCGCAGAAGTGAAAAACATATTCACATGCAAGAGTATTTTCATAATCGTTTGATTTCTCCTTTTTCATGCGTTCTTTGGCGCTGAAAATTATAGTTTGTCGAATTTCTTCGGACATATCATGCTTTATTACAGGAAGCTTTTTGAGAACATTAACATTGTCTAATGATTGACGTTGTTCAAAATCTTCATATAAAACATCGTAACCAAACATTCTCTCCAATAAAGAACGTTCCATTTCATTCGATATTTGCATTTGGTTTTGCGCAAATATAGTATTTTCACAGGAAAAAATCGATAGTTGCAGCAATAATAATGAGAACACCGTTTTTTTCATGAATAAAGCCTCTATATTAAGTCACATTATTTGCAATATGGAATATTTATCTATTATGTATGGCTCATACTTTTAATTGTCAATATGTTTTTGTTTTTTGATTTTTTCATAGCAAATTGTATCTTGATCGTGTTTTTCGGCAGAAAATCGGCGATGATTTCAGGCCATTCGATGATTGTTATGCAGTTTTCGAATGCTTCTTCCAGTCCAAGTTCGAGAAATTCCTCGCGGTCGTTCAAGCGGTAACAATCTACGTGCCATATTTCCAACTTATCGCCGTCATTATAGGTTTGCACGATTGTAAATGTTGGGCTCGCGACATGTCCAACAGTTGAAATGAGCGACTTTATCAAAAATTGCGAAAATGTTGTTTTTCCGCTGCCAAGATTCCCATAAAGAGCGAAACATTGTCCAGGTTTTGCGAACTTCGCGAAATATTCGGCAGCTTTTTTTGTGTCGTCCAATGATGCGCATTTGAACTCAATCATTTTGCGTTGAGTTCCTGTTCAAGTTTTTTCGGGTCGGATAGCAAAAGAGCGAAGTTTTCGGTTATTTTTTGCGCAATCTGCGATATTGTTATCGCCTCATCTTCTTCAAAATCGTGCAACACATACGACGTTACCTCTGATTTTCTTTGTGGTCGGCCAATGCCTACCCGTATGCGCCAATATTCGCAATCGATTTGCTCATCGATGTTTCGAAGGCCATTATGTCCGCCGTTGCCTCCGCCTTTTTTGATTTTTATGCGTCCAAATTCGAGATCTATGTCATCGTGGAATACGAACACATCATCGGATTTTATTTTATAGAAGTCGAGTAAAAATCTTACTGCCCGTCCTGATAAATTCATATAAGTCAGGGGTTTTACGAGAATGATTTTCTTATTTTCGGCTGAAAATGATGCCGTTTCTGCAAGAGAGGCTGCTTTTTTAAAAGAAGAAGAAGACGCTCCAACTTCTGCCAGAGCGTCTATAATCATAAAACCAACGTTATGGCGATTGTTCTTATACTGTGTCCCTGGATTTCCAAGCCCTACAAATAAAACGCAATCGCCCATGCTATTTAGCTATATCACGTAACTACTAAGACGCAGCAGGAGTCTGCGAAGCTGCTGTTGTAGCCGCTGCGGATTCTTCTGTTGCTGCTGCCGTTGTCTCTTCTGTCTTCATTATTGTAGGCGCAACAACTGTAGCAATCGTGAAATTTCTCGTTCCTGAAGGTAATGAGATTCCTTTTTCAAGTTTAACATCATTGGCATGAACTGTGTGATGGAACTCAAAACCTGTTAAATCGATCTTTATATTCTCAGGAATTTCTTCAGGGTCGCAAACAACATCCATTTCGTGAATCAATACGTTCAAAACACCTCCGTTTTTCAATCCCGGAGAAGCTGCTTCATTCACGAAAACCAAAGGAACACGAACCGTAATCTTGCTTCCCTTGCTCACTCTCAAAAAATCTACATGCACAGGACGGTCAGTCACTGGGTGAAACTGCACATCTTTTGCAACAAATTTCTGTCCTTTTTTATCAACGCCGTTAATCTCGAAAACTGTCGAGAAAAAGTTGGATTTATTAACGTATTTATTCAACAAATCCCTATTGATACAAATAGATTCAGGCGCTTTGTTATCGCCGTAAAGAACGCAAGGAACCATCCCTTCTCTTCTATAATTATTGGCAGCTCCTGTTCCGATTTTTTCTCTCTTACTCGCTTCTAAAACAACTGTAGCCATCGCTGTAAAATTCCCTTTTGAAATGATACGCAAACAATATGCGCGCCTACATCATGACACGCAACAAATCGGCTGTACTATACAACGAATCGTGTCAACTAGCAACGAATCAATTGAGATTTTTCTTATTTTAGATGGGAAAACAATGTCTTTTTGGATGGTGTCGGTTAAAACAATCTCGGAAATGTCAGAGGCGGCAAGACGTTCGATTGCGCCTTTCGATAAAACTCCATGGGTGCAGTAAGCTACAACGCCGCGCGCCCCTGCTCTTATAAGGGATTCGGCGGCATGGCATATTGTCGAGCCAGAATCAATCATGTCATCAATTAATATGCAGAGTTTGTCTTTGATGCTGCCTATTGGGTCGATTCTTTTCAGTTCTCCAAATACGGTTTTCGCTTTGTTACATATTATAAATTCGCATTTTAGAGACCGTGACAGGTCGTAAGCTCGGCGCACTCCTCCAAGGTCAGGCGAAACAAGCACGATTTGGTCGCTCGAATATTTATCTGCGATATCTCGTTCAAACAGAGTGCGTTCGCTTATGTGTTGGGTTGGTATGCGCAAAAGAGGTTCGCTGTGGTTGTCAATTATAATGCATCGAGCGATGTTCGTTGTTTCGAGCAAGGTCGCAAACATTCCGGCAGCCATAGATTCGTTTGGATTTTGCTGGTCTTGGCGAGAGTAGCCCATATATGTCAGGCATAGTGTGATGTCTTTTACTGATTTCATGGAATCGAGGAGCAAAAATAATTCTATCCAGTCGCTGTCGGTTTCGGTATTTGCGATTATCGTGGCAGTGGCGATTTGTTCGCGAAAAGACACGCAGATTTCACCATTATTGAAACGTCTTACGTTAGGAATGACAAGGGGAGTTTCCAATTTTTCTGCGACACTGGTAGCGAGATTTTTAGAATTTTTGGTGCAAACAATCATCATAATGAAGACTCCTACAATTTTTTCGTTATGATTTGTTGCGAAGAAGGAATGGCGAAGAGCTTTTTTTCCTGAATCCTTCGGTCGCTACGTTCTCTCAGGATGACGGCAAAACGCTATAAAAACCGGTCATTCTGAACGAAGTGGCTCAGGATGACGACTGAAACGCCGCAATAGTGCGTCATTCTGAACGAAGTGAAGAATCCAGTAATAAATCGATTCCTTATTCACAAAATCATCAATTTTTCATGAGATAGTATACAAGAGATTCAGTTAATTTATTCTTAACCGGCATCTTTGGTTCAAATAATTAACTCAGTGCAAGCAAATTGCGGAAAGTTGTCGTCCACAGATTCCCGATGAATTTTGTTGAGCGTATCTGTAACTGAAATAGTCGTTGCAATTCGCGTATGTATCGACGTCGATTGTTTCGATATTCGCTTCTCTTACGCCTGCTTCTAACAGTCTTTTTCGGCAAAATTTCGGTAAATCAAAATGTATCCTGTGATTTACCAAGCAAAAGCACTCTCCACTTCCTGAAAAGTTCCTTTTAAAGTCGTCATCGATTTCGTAGCTATTTCTGTCTATACAAGGGCCCACTGCGGCTAGTATATCGCCTGGATTACTGCCGCACTCGCGCATTTTCTTTACAGTCGACTCAATAACTCCGCCAACAGCTCCTCGCCAACCTGCGTGTGCTGCTCCAACAATGGATTTTTGCGGGTCGAAAAACAGAACAGGCGCACAATCAGCGGTAAGAATCCCTATTGCGATATTTTTTTCTTTTGTGACCATAGCGTCTGCTTCGATACCGCTTATAGCGTTGTCTTTTGTAATTTCCACACAAATATTGCTGTGAACTTGCTTCAATGTTACCAGTTTTGCAGTCGATTCTGATGTCAAAAAGTCTTTTGCAATCTCAAGATTCGCTTTTACAGCTTCTTCAGAATCTCCAACATAATCGGAGCAGTTTAAGGAAGCATATAGCCCATTACTTTTGCCTTCTTTTCTCCCGAAAAATCCATGAGGAACTGTAATATTTTCGGATTTTATCGCTATACTTATGCTGCTGTTGTTATTGCTATTATCCATTATTTATTTTTCGCTGTTATTATCGCTTGATGGAATCATTCCCAACGCCATCATATACGTATCCAACAAATAATCTTCTGTTTCGCGATCTTCTTCTTTCATTTTGCGCAGTTTCAGTACCTTCTTCATAACTTTTGTATCAAAGCCATCTGATTTTGCTTGTCCGAAAACCTCAGCGATTTGCTCCTGAACCTCTGTTTTTTCTACTTCAAGATTCTCGATCTTTTCTATATACTGCCTAAGTTTGTTTGCATCTGATGAATGCATAATCATCTCCATGTTTTAACGGTCATATTATGTAGCTTATAATAAAAGACGGAAAAAATTAACGCAACATAGGGAGCGAGTTAATGAAGCAGTTTACGATAAAATCTCTGATATCATTGGAAGGAATAGGGGTTCATAGCGGAAAATCGTGCAAAATAACGATAGAACCTGCGCCTTGTAACAGCGGAATTGTTTATATTAGAGCTCCTTATGATAATGACCAATCAATTGTCGCAGCTGACTACAAAAACGTATCAGATACGACAATGTGCACGAGAATAACCAACGAATTTGGCGTTACGGTTTCTGTCGTTGAACATATTTCGGCGGCTTTTTATGGCTCAGGTGTGACAAATGCGGTTGTGAAGTTGGAAGAGGGCGACGAAATCCCATTTTTGGACGGCAGTTCGCTGCATTTTATAGAAGCAATTGAGGCGGCGGGCTTACAAGAGCAATCCGAAGAAAGAAGGAAGATAAGGATTTTGCGAGAAGTGAAAATCGGAGATGAGAAAAAATGGGCGTCTTTGTCTCCTTTTGGTCACTTTATGGCGCATGTTCGTTGTGATTTTTCCGCAAGAGGCCTTAAAACAGAGCCGTTTATATACGATTCTGCTACTGACGATTTCAAAAAAGATATTGCAGGAGCAAGAACGTTTGGTTTTTTCTCTGACGTGGAGTATTTGCGCAAAAATAATCTTGCGATTGGCGCTTCTTTGGAAAATACCGTTGTTTTTGGCAACGATGGGCAGGCTATGAATCCGGAAGGACTCCGATATCATGACGAACCTGTCAGACACAAATTGCTGGACGCTATAGGGGATCTGTCTTTGTCGCAGTATGAGATTGTAGGAAGGTATGAAGCATTTTGTCCGGGGCATAATATCAATAATCTTCTGTTAAGAGAGCTTTTTAAGGACGAAAAAAATTATGCCTTTGAATGAGTTGCGAAGCGTCAAGGGATTAGGTTCGATTATATCTTACGGTTGTTATTTTTTAAAAATTTTTTAAAAAACTGGTTGCAATACTATTTTGATAAGGTTATAGTGAACAATAGATGGTTTCTTTCATCTGGCGATATGTATGGCTCGAAAGTTTTATGTGTCGTCGCGACATTCACTGATGTCGCACTCCATTTTGACATAACTATTACAACACATCCTCCTGCTGGCTTTCTGCTGACAGGGGGTTGATTTTTTTTGTATGCTTTTACGTATACCATTATCATAAAGCATATAAAAGCCTTTATTTGAAACAAAATACAACGTATGCTATAGTGCACAACAAATAGAGAAGGAGAAATAAGCAATGGCAAAAGAGAGCGTTTCATCCTATTCAAAGGTATCTCAGCTTATAGATACAGGATTGCGTGTATATATGCGTCGAGTATTCTCGTACATGTCATCAGGGTTGGGCATGACGGCTTTGGTAGCGTATTTCACTAGCCAATCGGAAGGTTTCATGCGTCTTCTTTTTTCGTCTCCTGTTATTTATTGGACAGTGCTTTTGGCACCCCTTGCCGTTTCTCTCTATTTAATCGGCAAAATATCGAGCATTCAGGCAAGCACAGCCAGAACGCTTTTCTTCGTTTATTCTGCCCTTATTGGGTTGTCATTGTCGTCGATCTTCCTTGTTTATTCGCCTGAAAGCATTGCGATAACGTTTTTCGTAACTGCCTCTATGTTTTTGAGTATGGTAATATACGGATATACGACCGAAAAAGACCTTACAAGCTATGGTTCGTTCTTTTTTATGGGGCTAATCGGCCTAATTATTGCCAGTGTCGTGAATTTGTTCATGCAAAGCGGTGTGACTTCTTTGGTTATATCTGCAATCGGCGTGATTATTTTTACAGGCTTGACCGCATATGATGCTCAAACGATAAAAAGCTACTATTTGGAATCTGATTCAACCGAAATGAGCGAGAAAAAAGCGGTTTTCGGCGCTCTGAATCTATACTTGGACTTCATAAACTTGTTCTTATATCTATTGAGATTTTTGGGAAATTCAAGAAGATAAAAAAAATAAAAATTTGCGATATTAACTTTCCGTTATCGATTGCTTGTTATTATAGCTATTGGTAGGATTATAGCTTAATTGAGCAAATGCGGGAGCGTGACTTGTTTTTGGAGCATTTTTTTAAGAAAAAAAAATCAAAAAGGTGGTCTCTGGGGGCAACCGCAATAGAGTATACACTTATAGCGTCTTTGATAACTACAATGTTGGTTGTTGGTTACAGAAGGGTTGGTACTGGTTATACAAGAATTTACAATAACATAGTAAAAGCGCTTCCTTAAATAAACTTAGGCAATCATTCCTGTATTATCATTATTTTTCTTGACCTTTTTGGTATTAAACAGGTATATATTGTTAAGGAATCTGGGATTTATATCATCCGTATGATTCTGTTTTATAGCATATTTTTTATTTTATAGGGAATCTGAAAAATGGATAAAGAAAAGGCGCTTGATGTTGCGTTGTCTCAAATAGAGAAAGCTTTCGGAAAAGGTTCTATTATGAAACTTGGACAGCGCGGTGGCGTTGTTGAGATAGAGTCCATTCCGACAGGTTCATTGGGATTAGATATGGCTCTTGGAGTTGGAGGATTCCCGAAAGGTCGTATTATTGAGGTTTTCGGCCCTGAAAGCTCAGGAAAAACTACCTTAGCGCTTCATGCCGTAGCAGAAGCACAAAAGCGTGGCGGAATATGCGCATATATCGATGCTGAACACGCTCTTGACCCTGTTTATGCGAAGAATTTGGGCGTCAATGTTGATGATTTGGTTCTTTCTCAACCGGATACAGGCGAGCAAGCTCTTGAAATTGCTGATACTTTGGTGCGATCCGGTGCTATTGATGTGTTGGTTGTAGACAGCGTTGCGGCTCTTGTACCAAAAGCGGAAATTGAAGGAGAAATGGGCGATTCTCACATGGGATTGCAAGCACGCCTCATGAGCCAAGCATTGCGCAAGCTGACTGCTACCGTCGCAAAATCAAATTGCATTATGATTTTCATTAACCAAATCAGAATGAAGATTGGCGTTTTCTTTGGAAGTCCTGAAACGACAACAGGCGGAAATGCCCTCAAATTCTATGCGTCTGTGCGTTTGGATATCCGCCGTATTGGGTCATTGAAAGAAAAAGATCAGGTTGTCGGTAACCAAGTCAGAGTGAAAGTCGTTAAAAACAAAGTCGCTCCTCCGTTTAAGGTGGTAGAATTTGACATCATATACGGGGAAGGTATCTCAAAAATCGGAGAATTAATCGATATGGGAGCGAAAATTGGCGTTTTGGATAAGTCAGGTGCTTGGTATTCCATGGGAGATCAGAAACTTGGCCAAGGAAAAGAAGCGACTCGCCAATATCTGAAGGAACATCCGGAAGTTGCGGAAAAAATCGAGCAGCTTATAAGGAGTAAAGGCGATTTGGTTGCTGAAGCAAGCACTTTTGATATGTCAGAGGCTTAGTTTCGTTTCTTTTGAGACTACAAAAATGCGCTTTTTTACGCTTTTGCAGTGCGTATAATAAAAGGGATGGAGAGTTTTTGGGAGTGGTTATTTCCCCAAAGCGTTTTTTTTCAGCCAATAACAGAATTGGTTATTGCTTCATAATATTAGGCGTCTGTCTATATGCTTTTTCAGATGCCATTATGAAGTATTACATGCCTTTATATGGCGTTAATCAAATTACGTTTATTCGCACAATATCGCGCTTTATTCCGCTTCTTATTTTTGCCACATACAAAGGCGTAAATCCTTTGAAATCTAACAGGGTAGGCGAAAACATTTTCAGATCGGTTTTGGCTTCTGTTGCGACATATACATACATGCTGGCATATCGGTATACCTCTATGATTGATGTTATAGTCGTGGGATATTCAAGTGCTATTTTTGTAATCCCGCTAAGTGTACTGATTTTAAAAGAAAAATTTTACGCCATAGACGCATGGGCTGTTGCTATAGGTTTTCTCGGCGTTCTGACTGCTTTTAGACCTGGATTGGGCATTTTCCAGCTTGGAACGATGTTTGCTCTGATATCGGCAATTATATCCGCCCTTAATCAGGTGATTATAAAAAGACTTTCCGCAACCGAAAAAGAGCTGACAATAATGTTTTATCATCACATATTGCTTCTACTAATATCGATTACGGTTGGTTTTCGTGGCTTTACTCCTGTTGCTCCTGAGCATGCGGCTATTTTATTTGTCGGCGGATTATTCGGAGTTCTCGCGCAATACAGCATAATCCACGCACTCTCGATTGCGACAAGTTCGAGCCTTGCCTCTGGCACATATACTATGCTGATTCCTGTTACTATTCTGGATTTCGTTGTGTACGACAAGACTCCTGACCTATTTATCATAGTTGGTTTGTGCCTTATAGTTTTTGGAAGCTCATTAATTCTCAAAAAAAGATCAAAAAAAGTCGAATAAATTACAAACATTCGCAATTATTTACAAAAAAGTAAATTTAAGCGTATACGATAATCACATTAGAGTTCTTTTGTTTGTATTTTGTCGAACTCTTGAGAGTATTAGGTGAAACCATGATTAAGAAAGTTATTGATACATTTAAGACTATGTTGCTGGTCTTGTCGTGTATATTGATTCCTTTGCTGATTGGTATGTATTTTATAAAATCGGCGGCAAGAGGTGATGCGGCAGGCTGTGTTGATACTTTTATAGTCGGTGAAGGTACAGGACTTTCTAAATATATTTCATTGCAATTTGAGAATACTCCAGATTACGTTGACTCTGTTTTCAGAAAGGTAGAAGGGAAGCTGTCAACAGATGAAAAAGAACTGCAAAAACATCTCCGTTTGGTAATTAAGGATGATTCAAACATTGTTACCATAAATGTTTTCAAAGGAGATGGTAAGCTGCTTGCGACATCGCTGGTAGATGATACACCAGACGACATAGACGCAGAAGATGACGAGTATAAGAACCTTGGGAACAACTTGCGATTCGCTTTAGATCAGCAGGACGGTAGCAATGAAGTTGTTGTGAAGTATATGGTGCAAAAGGAAATTTCAACAAAAGCGACCGAAGAAGCTGAAGAAGAAGGGGAAAAAGAGGCGAAAAAGCAAAAGGTGTTCTTTGAAGTGGTCCTTAAATGGAGTAAGTATGAAAACTATATGATGAATCTGCAAAAAGGCTCATTTTCCAGGATGTTTTATATAGTTTCCCCTGATTGCAAGAGATATGTTTCAATAAATTCTCTTCCGTCATCTAAAAAGAACGTAAAAACCTCTGTTGCGCTGGGATTGCACCTTGTAAAAAAACTGGATTCTGTGCCAAACGGCTTGTCGGACGTCAAAATCGATTCTTGCCCGTTTAAGGTATACAAAGAAGAAGTCAGAATGCCAAAGGGAATGGTTGGCCATCAGTTCTTTATAATAGAAGCTACTGACGATTCTACAGTTGATGGCATGCTTGAGGGACTTATAAGCAGTATTCCGACGATTATTTTAATATTGATTGCGACATAGTTATTCCTTTGCTTGATTTTGTCGAGATTCTATACGAAAACAAAAGAGCAACTGGACGTATCAACAGCTATTAGTACCGCTACGCCACTGGCTATCGTAATATTCAGAGTTGCTGACGGTAAAATAATGCAAATAAATATGTCAGCGTTAACTTTGTTCAGAATAAACAGAGAGGCTATTAATGAGGTAGATTGTTGGAAGCTATTTTTATATGAAGATGATAGACATTACATTTCAAATGCTATTTCCTCTAACGTTAATGTTCTGAACTACGAAGTTTTAGCTCAAAGCTACAGCGGCGGTAGTTTCTGGGCAGTATGTTCTGCAAGTCCAATAGAAATAGAAGAACAACCTTGCATCATTCTGGCAGCGTTGGATATTAATCGACATAAGGAAATAGAGAAGAAATTGGCGAACAATGCGGCTCTTTTGGAAGTCCAAATAAAAGAGCGAACAGAAGATCTCGAGGTGAAGGCAAAACAACTTGAAGATTCAAATGCATTGCTTGAAAAATCACGATTGGCAGCAGATGAAGCAAACGCGGCAAAAACAAAATTCCTCGCAAATATGAGCAATGAGTTGAAAACACCTATAAATGCAATCATAGGATATAGTGAGATTTTGGAAGAAGAAGCTTTAGACAGAAAAGATACTGTTAGTGCCGATGATTTGCGCAAAATAATTAGCTCGGCAAAACATTTGTTGTCGTTGATAGACGAGATTTTGGATTTGTCATCGATAGAATCAGGAAAAACGCAATTGTTCTTTGAAAATGTCGATATTAACAACCTTATAAAGGACGTAGAAAGCGTAACTATGCCTTTGGTTACTAACAATGATAACTCTTTGTTTCTTGAGGTTGGAAAAAATATCGGGGTTATGTACACAGACGCGACAAAATTGCGGCAATGCCTGCTTAATTTATTGAGTAATGCGGCGAAATTCACGCAATTCGGAAAAATCACCTTACGAGTGACTTCTGTTGTAAAGAATGGTCTTGATTTTATTGATTTTTCAGTAATAGATACAGGCTCTGGTATAGCTCCGGATAAAATCGAGCATATATTTGATGCATTCCAGGATAACCAAAATAAAAGTTCTGGTGCAGGACTTGGTTTGTCTATTACGAAGAAATACACCGAAGTTATGGGCGGCTCGGTATCTGTAGAAAGCGAATTGGGGGTTGGCTCTAAGTTTTCTATAAGAATCCCGAGAACTGCGACCGTAGAATCAAGCGATACAGTCGTTGTTAAGAATCAACAGATGGACGACGAGGCAATTTTTGATGATGAAGCAATTGTCGATGAAGAAAGCGGAGCCGAGACCAATACAAATGACGAAGGTAGCGGATATTCTCTCAGCGCAACATCTTCTGAGGGGAGCGAAAGTGCTTCTGACGAGGGAAATAGCGACATTAATGGCGGTGATAGTGGCTCATCGTTCGGCCGAAAATCGGATATATAACGGCGAAGGTATTATTTCTCAGCAGCCCATCAAAATGCGGTCAAACAACTGATGTACAGTCGGGATAAATCCGTTGGCATAGAATGGGTCTTGAGCAAAACGATAGGCAAGGTGTCCTGCAAACATCAAATTTTTCTCGACATCGCCACCGTGCGCAATATTCTGAAGATTTTTTTGAATGCAAAATGTACGCGGATCAGGGATTTTTCCCGTAGAACCGTTATGTTGACACCAACTACTGAATTTGCAAGCGCTCAAACAGCAAAAACAGTTTCTTTGGTCTTCCAAAATTTGCTTAGATTGCTCTGGTGTTACAAAAACAACGGTATTATCGGGTGTAAGCATTGCTTCTGAGTACCCCTCATTTGCCCAGCGCTCTATATCCACACGCCGTGATGGGTCAAGGCATACTTCCCGCCTTCCTGCCGTGACTTTCAGCGACGAAAATTCCTCGATTTTTACCTGACGTTCTAATCTTGCCAGCAAATCAGCCATCATTTCATTATTTACCGCGGAAGAATAGAATCCCGTAGGGCTTAGCTGCGTAAGTTTTACATCGCCTTTCTTCAAAGACATCAATTTATCGTGCCAATGTTCTGCGACAGGGCATTCTTTTGTTAAAATTGTGCGAGTTCCGAACTGAAAACCGACCAACCCAAGCTCTTTATTGTCGATATAATCCTCCCATTCGGAAAGCCACCAAACTCCGCCCGCAATTATGATTGGAATCATTTGCAAACCGAACTCATTCATTACAGAGCGCAACGCAACCAGGCGCAAATACGGATTTTGCGGTTTCGAAGGGTCGTCGGCGTTTGATACGCCATTGTGACCACCTGCAAGCCAAGGATCCTCATATACAACGCCTCCAAGAAGCTCTTTAACTTTCTTAAAAGAACGCCTAAACAGTGCAGAAAAAGCCCTTGCAGATGAAACAATCGGGTAATAATGGACGCGATATTTTACTGCGATTTCAGCGAGTTCATACGGCATTCCTGCGCCGCATACAACACCATGCACGCAATTTTTTGCGCCTTCAAGGATTTTTTCGATGATTTCACGACTGCCACCCATCTCCCAGAGGGCATTCATATGGATGCGACCTTTTCCGTTCGACCTTTCCCGGGCGATCTTTGCTTGCGTGATGCCTCCTGCGACTGCGTATTCTATCAGCTCACGACGGCGCTCTTCTCTCGTTTTTCCATGATATATTTGAGGTATAACGTTACCGTTTTCATCGTAGGAATCGGCGTTTACAGCGGAAAATGTACCGACTCCGCCCTCTGCAGCCCAAGCACCACAGGTTTCTCCGGTAGAAACCGAAATTCCCTTGCCGCCATCTACTAACGGAATTACTTCTTTGCCCGAAATTTTTTGCAAACCTAAACTAAGCACGATACCTCGTAACAACACATAGCTGGCTGATTATAGAAGAGTTATAAGAAAATTACAAACACTGAAGAAGAGAAATAAGACGCATGGCGATGGTTCTAAAGGAGACGAAAAGCAGCTGTTATTCGGAAAAGGCTTTACTGCGTCATTCCAAAAAGCCAAAAGGTTTGCCGCTCGACCTCGTCATTCTGAGCGAAGCGAAGAATCCAGGTTTTTATTGTTGTTTTGTTG